>CBDTVA010000188.1:0-5814 GCA_965363935.1 uncultured Gammaproteobacteria bacterium
CCAGTCAGAGCTATTCTGGATTGAGCTTTAATTTGCTTGACCGTTTTCGTTTGACGGGTGTTGGGGTTTTTTATGGCCTGTGCTTCATCTAATATCAGTAACTGCCAGTCCTGATCCACTAACCAGGACTGCCTTAACAACATGCCATAGGTTGTGATAACGATATCTGTGGTTTTGATTTTAAACTTTGCCGTATCATTTGTTGTCATGGTTTGAAGCTCTTGCTTTGACAGCAGAGACGGGTGGACAAACAAATAGTTTAAAGAAGGCGCAAATTTATCCAGTTCATCTTTCCAGTTGCCTAAAAGTGATGCGGGTAGCACCAGCAGTGAAGGTAACGCAGAAGGGGATGATAAAGCTTTTTTCTTTAGTATCAATAATAATGAAATAATCTGGATTGTTTTTCCCAATCCCATATCATCTGCCAGACAGGCACCCAGTCCAAGCTGAGTTAATTGATTTAACCATTTGACTCCAGTTGTCTGGTAGCTTCTTAATTCAGCTTTGAGTGCCTTTCCTGGATGAGCGGCTTGAATGGCTTCCGGTTGGCGTAATTTCTTGAGCAGTTGACTTAATCCTTTGCCGGCATTGACAAAAGACCATTCACGCTGTTCAACGTTCCTGGACTGGGTATCAAGATCCGCCGAGGCTCCAGCCAGTAAACGCATGCCTTCCACAAATGAAATGCCTTCATGACCAAACTCCGTCTCCAGTGATTGCCAGTGGTTTAGAGCCTGAGTCAGCTTATTTTTGTCTACTTCAATCCATTGGCCTTTTAAGAGTACTAAACCATCCTCAGAAGCCATTAATTGCTGCCATTCTTTTTGGCTTAATTTTTGATCACCCAGTACCAGGCTAAGGTTAAAGTCCAAAAGGGAGGATGCTGAAAATTGTTTTTGTGAGGATTGTCCTATGGTAATGCTGACTTTCGGCTTCGCCCGTTTTTTCCACCAATCGGGTAGTCTGACAATGACTCCACAGGTTTCGTAAATAGACACTTCTTTTAAAAACTGAAAACTTTCCTTGGCATCCCAGGCAAGCGGGTGATAGATATCACCCGAGTCAATCAGCTCATGGATTAATTCACTGGATTCAGAGGCCAGTTGCACAGGTGATAATAAATTAATCAGGGCTTTCTTGTTTTTAGTTCCGGCATATTCCTGTAGGGCTTTGCCCAAAGGCAAATGTTGAGTTTTTCCCTGACTGGACAGTTGCGGGATGTAAGTTGCCATAAAGGCAAAAGGATAATCGGGATCTTGTTTGTTTTCTGCCAGATGGAAGCAAACCCGACCCACCTGTCGCCATTGAGGTGCTTTTTTTTTCAGAAAATCAGCAAGCTTTCCTCCCATCTCATTGACTTGCTCGCAGATCCAGTTATCGAGTTCGTACCACAGATTTTCCAGCACCTGCTGAGAAAGGTATTCGGCGCCTTTCATCGGTGGTACATTTTGCAGAAGTTGCTGACTATCAAAGACCGGGGCGATAGCATTGATTTGCTGGTGTGAGATATCATGGGCATGACAGCGTTCTGTCATATAAAGTCGGGCAAATTTACGCCAATAATAAACCGGGGGTAAAAGTTCAGACTCATCTTTATAATTAGCAAGCGTGAATAAGCCTGCTCCCGTATTGTGGCTAAAAGCTCTGAAAATTGGATTTTTTTTCAGTGTGTCGGATTTATCAATAGACTGCTCATCATCATTAAAACAATGCAGGTGGCCGGATGGAAGTACACTAAGTTGAATTGACATAGGGTATAAGTTTTTTACAAATATTTTGCAATTTTATCACAGATGGGAGGTAGAACTGCTCATAATGTGTAGATCCAGTCCCTGCACAAATCTCAGCGCTGATTCCAGAGCATCCGTAGCCACAATCCTGCCCTGACGCTCCAATAGCAGACCTCGTTTGATCCAGTGACGTATTTCTTTTCGGGCCAGCAACTGCCAGGCCGGATGATGCTTGCGTAATTGACTGGTATCTGAAAAATACATGGTAAAATAACTAGCCGACTATAGATTGAATGTTACTATTATATAACATGTTCGATTGCTTTATAAATTTGCTGAATTCTTTATTTATCGTGTAGGTTGGATTAGCGCAGTTTAATCCAACCTTAATAAACCAACATACGGGAAGAGGGAGTGACTCTTTTGAAAAATAGTAATAAACTCACAATAGCTATATCATCCAGAGCTTTATTTAATCTGGAAGATGGCCACAAAGTGTATGTGGAACAGGGTGTTGCAGCCTATTGCAAATATCAAATTGAACACGAAGATGAATTGCTTGAACCTGGGGTGGCTTTCTCTCTGGTAAAGAAATTACTGGCTCTTAATGATGTATCCAAAGGTGATAAACCCGATACTGAAAAAGTAGAAGTGATTTTATTATCAAAAAACAGCGCCGATACAGGATTGCGGATTTTCAATTCAATTGAAAAACATAATTTACCCATTTGTAGAGCGGCCTTTTCCAGTGGTGAATCGCCTTATCGCTATATTAAGCCATTTAATGCTGATTTGTTTTTGTCAGCCGAGCCATCGGATGTCCGTGAAGCGCTGGAAATGGGATATGCTGCAGCCGCGATTTTGCCATCGGCCAGTCGCAATAATGATGATGAGCAGCTGCGAATTGCTTTTGATGGTGATGCGGTTATTTTTTCAGATGAGGCAGAGCGTATTTATCGTGATGGTGGTCTGGCGGCTTTTGATGCATCTGAACGGGCAGCTGCAAATGATCCGCTTCCTGGTGGACCATTCAAAGAATTCCTTAGTTTATTACAGCAGCTACAGACTGATTATTCCGGCGCGGAGTCACCGATACGTACAGCATTAGTTACATCCCGTGGTGCTCCTGCTCATGAACGTGTCATCCGTACCTTACGAGCCTGGGAAATTCGAATTGATGAAGCCATTTTCCTTGGAGGAAAGTCAAAGGGTGAATTTTTAAAAGCCTTTGGAGCAGATATTTTTTTCGATGATCAAACCGGTCATTGTGAATCTGCAGCAGAACATGTACCGTCGGCTCATGTATTGCATGGTGTGGCAAATCAGAAATAGAGGATGATATGCAGAGTACTTTTTTAGCCTGGGTGTTTAGAATGCCGCTGATCAAACGTTGGTCATTGATGTTCTGTCATAAAAGCGAAAACATTGCCGAACATTCTCATCAAGTCGCTGTAGTGGCTCATTTATTAGCTCTAATCTATAACAAAAAAGTGGCTGCCGCTGACAATAAGACGGTTTTATGTCCGGAAAGAGCTGCCACCATAGCGCTCTATCATGATCAAATTGAAATTTATACAGGGGATACCGTCACCCCCATTAAATACCATAACCAGGAATTAACCAGAGAATTTAAAAAGCTGGAGTCAAAGGCTGAGCAAATGTGTCTTGAAACCCTGCCGGAAGAATTTCGGGATGAGTTTTCCGGATTGCTGTTATCTGAGAAAATTGACCCGGAATATGCCCGTATTGTCAAAAATGCAGATGTGATCTGTGCTTATATAAAAACTCTTGATGAGCTTAAACATAACAATTATGAGTTTGAGCATGTAAAGCAGAATCTTGATAAAAAGCTGGACCTGTTAAAAGAACAACCTGAAGTAAAGTATTTTATGGAAATGTTTATTGATTCCTGCATTACTTCATTAGACAATCTGACGTGTAAATCAAAATGAAATTTTCACTCAAGTACCAATAAATTTTGGCCAGACTTATTTTTTTTCTTTTAGTTGTATTTTTTTTTCAAGTGACCTCTGCTGTTGCAGACGACAAGAAAGGAAAACCTCAATTAATATTACTGAAGTCCTTTCAAAATCAGAAAAATATTGATGTTAAAAACTGGTATATGAGTGAAAAGCTTGATGGTGTCAGGGGGTATTGGGATGGTCATGCATTGTATTCACGAAGCGGCAGAAAATTTGCAGCGCCAGCCTGGTTTATAAGCGATTTTCCTGACTATGAACTGGATGGAGAACTCTGGACTAAAAGAGGTGATTTTGAGCATATTGTCTCGATTGTGAATCAACAGAAACCTCATGAAGGCTGGAAAAAGATCAGTTATCAAATTTTTGAAGTGCCGAATGCACTGGGTGATTTTGCTCAAAGGCTCAATCAAATTAAAAAATATCTGCACAACCATCCATCCTCAATTGTTCGGGTTGTACCGCAACACATCTGTTCTGGTAAAACACATCTGAAATCGTTTTCAGCTGAGATTGAGCAACTCGGTGGTGAAGGTGTGGTGATTCGAAATCCCGAAATGTACTACCATACTGGGCGCAGTAATTCATCGCTAAAAGTAAAAAGTTTTCAGGATGCCGAGTGTAAAGTGACCGGCTATAAAGAGGGTAAAGGAAAATTTAAGGGATTAACGGGTGCAATATTTTGCCAAAGAGATAATACCCATATAATTACCATTGGCAGTGGTTTAACAAACAAAGAGAGAGAAAATCCACCGGCCATAGGAACAATTATTACCTATAAACACAATGGTTACACATCCAAAGGTAATCCGAGATTTCCGGTTTATCTTAGAATAAGGAAACCCCTCTAAGACAGGTTCCTGGATTTATTCAACTAACTTGAAAATTAGAAAAATCGATGAAGAAAAAGAAAACGAAAGTTAAAACTAAAACGGCAGCTTCGATTGGTACTGGTTGGCTGACAACCGATGAAGAAGAAATTGAACGCCGCCGCCTGCGTTAGATAGAAGAGCAATTAAGTGTTAAACGTATCCAGGTACAAGCTCATAAAAGCGCCACCATTTATGGAGATTACCTGGTGTCTTCATCAAGTGGTTCACAATATGCTGTCGAATATCGTCATAAAAATCAGCATATTAACTCCTGTTGTTGAAATTCTCTGAGCCGATAATCTGCGTGCTAATAGCAAGTTTAAAAAGTTATTATAACCGTATTTCTCATCGGATAACACCATGCTGGTTGATACTCTCGAAGCCTTTAAAACAATGGAAAAAAATGTTTATCAATCGAGTTTGTCAACAGAGCAAATTAAACTCTCGGCTTATATTATCCCCTGGCTGGAATACAAAGAAAGCAAAAATCAGGCTGCCAGCAAAAGGGAGACTTATATAAAAGATGTTGCCGAAGGTAAACGGGATCAAAATATTGTTAAACAGCCTTTATATGATTATCAAACAGAAGGAATGCTGCATTTAGCATTCAAGGGCAGGGCAATTCTGGCTGATGAAAAAGGTAAACCAACCGGTTATAAAAACATGGATAAGTTGCACCACCGTTTACGTCCTATACTCTTAAGACGGCGTAAGCATGATGTTGAAGATGAGCTTCCGGAACGGATCAATAATACTTATTTTGTGGGCATGCACCAGAAACAATTTCTGCGTTATGATGAATACAAAAGCAAATTAGCTCGTTTGCTTCATAAGGCCAGAACCCGCCCCCTAAGTCCGGATGAATATAAAAGAATACAAATGTACCTGGCGTGTATGCGGATGTTATGTGATACACTTTATATCCTGGATCAGGAATGCCGTATTTCCCCAAAACTGGATGAGCTTAAAAAATTCTGCCAGAGCAACTGGAAGATCCAGGCAACAAAATTATTAATTATTAAGTCGATTATTACCTTGAACCGGAAAGAGCGTGTCAATTAAACGAAGTTTCAAATCAGGAGATAAGGATGTTAACTGGTATCCATCCGTTTATTCAGCCTCTGTCCCCCTTTAAAAAAGGGGGATGTAGAAAAACAGCTATTTCCGGATGGACGCTTACTGGCAAACAGAGCATCTTAAACCTCCTATGGGTATGTGTATTAATGTGCCTGA
>CBDTVA010000189.1:0-5808 GCA_965363935.1 uncultured Gammaproteobacteria bacterium
GGTCTTGTAGGACTCTTATCCCTCACCAATCCAGCATCTCAAGCTGTCCGCCAATATAATATTCATTGCATTGATTGATTAAATAATCAACACCGGGATGTAATTCGGAAGTGGTTCCATATATGGATTCCGCTTCAAGCTTTTTATCAGCCTTCCAGATATCCGAAACAGTTAATACTGCAGGCATAAAACCCTCAGTATCCCTTAACGCTATTTTATCACCCGGACTTAATTTTTCTGCGCTATTGGTATCAATATCGAGAATAATAGGAATAGGCCAAAGCAAATTATTCGGCAGACGGGCGGTCTGAATAACTGAATTGTAGGTTGATTGATCCATATACCCGGTTAAGGGTGACAGGGCGCCATTGAGCAGCATTTCAAGATCACATAATTGCCGCTTGTTTAGAGTAATTGAACTATACTGTTCGGACAGCTGCTTTAGATCTTCAGCTTTATCCCTGTCTATAAGAAGATTAACTAAATGATTGCCATGAGGCATAAAATATTTCCTGAATTTTATAAACGCATTTTCCATCAACTATAGTATTATACGGGGAAATAACATTAAACAGTGTAGGAAAAATAGCACCGGACTGATTTTACTAATATAGGTCAATGTTTCACTGTTGAGATTGTGTTATTATTTCCCGATTACCTATTTTGAATGGAGTTTTTATATGACTGAAAGCGATTTGAACCTGGAAGAACTGAGTGAGGAAAACGAACGGATAAAAGCAGAAAATACGGCTTTAAAAAAGGGTAATTCCAAGGCTATTAAAAAGTACAATCGGGAACAATCTTTAAAACCGTACCAGGCTGAACTGATCAATATGCAGAAATATCTTGAAGATACCGGCAAACGCATGGTGATTCTGTTTGAAGGTCGTGATGCTTCAGGAAAAGGCGGAACCATACGCCGGGTGACCCGTTATATGAACGAAAAACATTACCGTATTGTTGCTTTGGGTAAGCCGACCGAGGAACAAAAGACACAGTGGTTTTTCCAGAAATACATCAATCACCTGCCTGCGGGAGGGGAAGTGGTCTTATTTGATCGTAGCTGGTATAACCGTTCTATGGTTGAGCCGGTGTTCGGTTTTTGTTCGGAAACAGAATACAAAAACTTTATGAAAGGCGTGACCGGTTTTGAAAAAGATCTGGTTCGTCAAGGCACGATTTTAGTTAAGTTATACTTTAGTGTGACCAGAGAAGAGCAGGCCAGACGCTTTGAACGTCGTAAAACGGATCCTCTCAGACAATGGAAACTGTCTGAAGTGGATGTGCAGGCTCAGGAACGCTGGGATGATTTTACCAATGTAAAGTATGAGATGTTAAAGAAAACTCATACCTCGTCAGCTCCCTGGACTATTATCCGTTCCAATGATAAATATCTGGCACGACTCAATGCCATGAAAACCATTCTGAACAGTGTGCCTTATGAACGCTTTGACTCGAGTCTGAACTTTGTCCCCGACAGTAATGTGGTTTATTCCGGAGCCCATGAAATCGAGATAATGGAAGCTCAGAGACTACGTGAAGGTAAGTTCGTAAGCTGATGTATCTTTACTATAGGATGCGGTTCGTTGCCCTCACTGCATCCTATAAAAAAACGTAAAGGGGAATTCATTGGCCTGAACTTATTTACTTATCGAAAAAGCAAAAATAGTATACAATCACTGCTTGTCTGAAACTTACTCTTTCAAGAATAGGCCGCAACCAGTGAAAAATAATTCCACACTGTCCATTTTCTCTTCTTTTGATTCCTTGTCTTTTAGTTTGTTTTTTGTTTTGTGTGTCTTTTCTTTTAAGCCATTTACTGTTCAAGCTGCTACACAGAAGATATCAGATGAACTTTCCTTGCAAGGTGAATTTATTCAGGGGGGTATTGTTCGGGGCAAAACTGATCCCGGTAGTCAGGTGACTTTTTATAAGCAGGCGATTCGGGTGTCTCCGGCAGGTGATTTTGTGATTGCTTTTAATCGGGATGAGCCTGAAAAAGTGACCCTGAAAGTTGTGACATCCGATAGAAAAAAAATCATAAAAGTTCTTGATGTTAAAAAAAGACAGTACAAAATCCAACGCATCGATGGTTTGCCAAAATCCAAGGTGTCACCCAGGAAACCAGAAGTGCTGGCACGTATTAAAAAAGAGGGGGCTCAGGCTGCTCAGGCCAGAAAGCGTGACGATGAGCGTGTGGACTTTATGGAAACTTTTATCTGGCCCACTATTGGACCGATTAGTGGTGTTTATGGCAGTCAGCGAATTCTCAATGGCGAACCCAGACGTCCGCATTTTGGTGTTGATGTGGCTGCACCTGCCGGTACTGATGTGGTTGCCCCTGCTTCTGGCGTGATCACTCTGGCACATCCTGATATGTTTTTTTCCGGTGGTACCATTATTCTGGATCATGGTCATGGACTTTCCTCTACATTTTTGCATTTAAGCAAAATACTGGTTAAAACCGGAGATGTGGTGAAACAGAGCGATTTGATAGCAAAGGTGGGTGCGACGGGACGTGTTACCGGGGCGCATCTGGACTGGCGTATGAATCTCTTTAAACGCCGGGTAGACCCTCAACTGCTTGTTCCTCCAATGGAAAACCTGTTACAAGCCAGGAAAAAAGATTAATTATGTTAAACAAGTTTGTGAAAATAATATTTTTTATATGCTTTTTTATTTGTTCTGTTCCAACGCAGGCTGCAAGTATAGAAGCTTTTGTATCCATTTTGCCACAGCAATATTTTGTGCAGCGTATTGGTGGTGATCGAGTCAATGTCAGTGTTATGGTAAAACCCGGTCAATCTCCTGAAACGTTTGATCCCTCGCCAAAACTGATGGCCCTGTATTCCAGGGCTGATGTTTATTTTACTATTGGAATGCCTTTTGAGCAGGTCTGGATAGATCGAGTTGCATCATTGAATAAACGTGTGTCTGTAGTCAGTACTCAGGAGCTGAATGTGTTGCTGCCGGGGCAGCATAATCCTGATAGCTGGGATCCTCATACCTGGTTGTCGCCGGTTTTAGCCATTAATCAGGCAAAAATTATTGCCCGTGAGTTAGCCCGGTTGTCACCAAAAGACAAAGAGTTTTTTTTAAGCAATTATAACCTGTTAGAGAAAGAACTTTATGTGTTGCATGAAGAAATATCGCAGCATTTTAAACAGACTGATAAGAATAGCTTTATCACTTTTCATCCAGCTTTTTCCTACTTTGCACAACAATATGGATTGCTTCAGGTCGCCATAGAAGTTGATGGCAAAGAGCCATCGGCAAAGCAGATTGCCCAAATTGTCAATCGTATCCGAGATAAAAATGTAGCTTATATTCTTATTGAGAGACAATTTAATCAGCTCATACCGATGACCATTGCCCAGTCTGTGGGCGCACAGCTCCTGGTGCTTGATCCTCTGGCCTGGGACTATTTGAGTAATCTGCGAGATATTGCTGCTAAAATAAATAAGGCTTTGTTTTAAAATTTTTATTTTAAATAAGTAATCACTATGACTAAAATCGCTATTGAGATCAACGAACTAAACTTTTCAATTGATGAGCTGTCAATACTGGAAAATATCAACATGATCATTGAGCAGGGTGATTTTGCCGGTCTGGTGGGGCCAAACGGCGGTGGTAAAACGAGCTTACTGAAATTAATCCTGGGTTTGTATAAGGCGCAATCGGGGCGAATTTCAATTTTTGGCGGGCCGTTGAAAAAACAGCGCAAGACGATTGGGTATGTACCGCAATATGCCAATTTTAACAGTGACTTTCCAATTTCAGTTCAGGATACAGTTTTGCAGGGACGTCTTGGCGTGACTCATTGTCTGGGTGGTTATTGTAAGCAGGATAAAATCATTGCTCTGAAAGTCATGCAGGAAACTGAAATTCTGGATTTAGCTTATCGTCCCATCCAGTCTTTATCGGGAGGACAGATGCAGAGGGTGCTGGTCGCACGTGCCCTGGCAGCCAAACCTGAGATCTTACTGCTGGATGAACCAACGGCCAATATTGATCAACGGGCGGAGAAAGATATTTTTGATTTATTCAAGAGCATTAACCAGCGTATGACCATACTGATCATTTCACATGATATTGGTTTTGTTTCAGACTATATTAATAAGGTCTTTTGTCTCAATAAAACCCTGGTCTGTCATGATGCATCACCCGTGACCAGTGATACAATTCACGCCTTGTATGGCGATCATGTCAGTGAAGTGCATCATCACCATTAACCCAATCTTTATTTGACTATAACATAGTGATTCAGGGCTGCAAGAAAAGTACTTATGTTGGAATTTTTTAATACAATTGCATCACAGGCATTTTTACAAAATGCCTTGCTTGGCGGCATTCTGGCCAGTATCGGCTGTGGTTTAACCGGCAGTTTTGTTGTGGTTAATCGCATCGGTTATATGGCGGGCGGTATTGCCCATTCGGTTCTGGGCGGCATGGGGATCGCCTATTATCTGCATCTGGATCCATTTCTGGGGGCTCTGATTGCTGCTTTATTGGCAGCACTTATTATCGGTGTGATAAAACTGAAATGGCAGCATCAGGAAGACACGGCTATTGGCGCCATTTGGGCGGTAGGTATGGCAATTGGTATAATATTTATCAGTAAATCAGATGGTTACAATACAAATCTAATGTCATTTCTATTTGGAAATATACTGATTATTTCCGATGAGCAACTTTTGATTATGTTCTTGCTCGATATAATCACCATTATTTTTGTGGCGGTGTTTTACAAGCAATTAGTCGCTATTTCATTTGATATTGAGTTTGCCACTGTTCGCGGTATCAATGTTAATCTGTTTTATTTACTATTGCTTTGTCTTATTGCTATTACGGTGGTTCTGCTTATCCAGGTTGTCGGGCTGATTCTGGTGATTGCGCTTTTAACCCTTCCTGCGGCCATTGCCAGACAATATGTTCATTCGATTGGTATGATGATGCTGGTTGCTGCCTTGTTGGGTATCCTGTTTACTTCCAGTGGTCTATATCTATCTTATGAGCCGGATTTGCCGGCAGGTGCGACAATCATTCTTGTTGCGGGTGTAGCTTATCTTTTGTCCAGTACGTTTAAATCTTTTCTCAGGTTCAAATAACATTTAGATAGTATTTAATGCATATAGACGAGCAGCTTCTTTATATTATATTATCTTCTTTAGGTGGCTTTTTAACAGGGGTTATCCTGTTATGGCTGCTTTATCGCAATAAAATCCCGCATCTGATCCAGCAAGCAACTCATAATCTGCACATTCAATACGGATCCGAACGCAATATTCTTGAGCTGGATCTGGAAAACTTTGAAAATGAACTGGATTTAATGCGTGAGCAATTATTGGATAAAGAGAAATTGTTGTATAAAAAAATTGATGAATTGTCCAAACTCAATGAATTAAAAGCCATATATGCAACCCGGGCTGCGCAAATTACTGACTACAAAGCGGCACTGGAAAAATCATCAGAAAAAGCTCAGGAACTCACTGAGCAGTGTCATGGCTACCAGCAACAGCTTTCTGAAACACGGATATTATCGGATGAGAAATTAAAAGCAGCCAGTTTGATTATTGAAAACCTTGAACAGTCAAAACAGCAGCTTACTGAACAATTTGAGCTTCTGGCTAATAAAATATTTTCCCACAACACACAAGTGCTGAAACAATCCAACCAGCAGGAAATCAATACCTTGCTGGCACCTTTTAAAGACCAGATTATTGAGTTTAAACGTAAAGTAGAAGATATTCATGAGGTCGAGTCAAGAGACAGGATTTCTCTGGCTGCTCAGGTCAAACACCTGTCTAC
>CBDTVA010000190.1:0-5801 GCA_965363935.1 uncultured Gammaproteobacteria bacterium
CGCTTGAGCTGGCGAGTCAGAATGATCTCAGCTTTTTTGCCAATCGAAAATATCACAAGTTCCTGACAGAGACTAAAGCGGCTATTGTGATTTTACATCCGGATGATGTCAAACTATGTCCCGGCAATGCTATTTTGGCTAATGATCCTTATCTTGCTTATGCTAAAATAGCGACCTATTTGACAAAAGTAAACTCGCAACAGACCGATATTGCTCAAAGCGCTGTTATTGAAGATAATGTCAACATTGGTGAAAATACCTCTATTGGTGCTAATGTCGTCATTGGTAGTGGTTCTCAAATCGGCGATAATGTGGCTGTGAAAGCTGGTTGTGTGCTTGGCAGGAACGTCACAGTCGGCAAAAACACACTACTTTATCCAAATGTTTCTGTGTACTCTGGTGTTTCAATTGGTAAGAATGTCATAATCCATTCTGGCGCAGTGCTTGGCAGTGATGGTTTTGGTATTGCCAATGAAAAGGGCCGATGGTTTAAAGTGCCGCAATTAGGTTCTGTTATTATTGGCGATGATGTTGAGATTGGGGCCAATACAACTATAGATTGTGGTGCTATCGAGGATACAATTATAGAAAATAGTGTCAAACTGGATAACCTGATTCAAGTTGCTCATAATGTCAGAATTGGAGAAAACACGGCGATTGCAGGCTGTGTGGGTATTGCAGGCAGTACAAAAATTGGTAAATATTGTGCAATAGGCGGTGGAGTCGGGATTCTTGGTCACCTGACAATTGCTGACCATGTGCATATTACGGCAACTTCTCTGGTTACAAAATCAATAAAAGAAGCAGGTGTCTATTCATCCGGGACACCCTTACAGGAAAATGCCCAGTGGCATAAAAACTTTGCTCGTTTCAAGCAACTGGATAACATGGCCAGACGTTTGAGTGAATTGGAAACCAAACTTTAAGTTATCTGGACGTTACAACCAATGAATAAACCAATGGAAAATCAACTCAATTCAATGGATATCAATGATATCCTGGAACACTTGCCTCATCGATACCCATTCCTGCTAGTAGATAAAGTGATTGATTACCAGGTAGGAAAATCATTGCTTGCACTGAAAAATGTCAGTTTTAATGAACCTCAGTTCACTGGACACTTTCCGCAAAAGCCTATTCTGCCAGGGGTGCTTGTTATTGAGGCTTTAGCCCAGGCAACAGGCATACTGGCTTATAAATCTACCGGCAGCAAACCTAATGGCGAGTCATTATACTACTTGGTTGGCATTGATAAAGCACGCTTTAAGCGTCCGGTGAATCCCGGTGAACAATTACTGCTCAAGGTTGAGGTGATTAAAAACATGCGTGGTGTCTGGAAATTTAATGCTGTGGCAACGGTGGATGACAATATCGTTGCTTCTGCAGAATTAATGTGCGCAGAGAGAGATGCCTGAACAGAACCATGTCCGAAAATAGTCAAAGTCATTCACGTATACATCCTAGCGCAATTATCGATCCCTCTGCTGAGTTGGCAGATGATGTGGAAGTGGGTGCCTATTCAGTCATAGGGCCAAAAGTTAACATCGATACGGGTAACAGGATTGCCTCCCATGTGGTTATTAACGGGCCAACACATATAGGCAAAGACAATACTTTTTACCAGTTCGGCTCAATTGGTGAAGCGCCTCAGGATAAAAAATACCAGGGTGAAGATACCACGCTGGAAATTGGTGATAGAAATGTGATCCGGGAATTCACCACGCTGAACCGTGGAACGGTTCAGGCTCGTGGAGCTACAACCCTGGGTGATGACAATTTAATCATGGCCTATGTGCATATTGCTCATGACTGCTTGGTTGGCAGTCATATCATTTTAGCCAATAATGTTGCTCTTGCCGGTCATGTCACTATTCATAATCATGCGATTTTAGGTGGCTTTTCACTGGTACATCAGTTTTGTACCATAGGATCATACTGCTTTACTGCCATGAACAGTGTGATCTCTAAAGATGTGCCGCCTTATGTAATGGTTTCAGGGCACATGGCCAGGCCCTATGGTCTGAATACTGAGGGCTTGAAACGTCATGATTTCACTGCTGCTGCGATTAAATCCATACGACTAGCTTATAAAGCATTGTATCGCTCAAACTTAACTATGGAAGATGCTGTTACAGAAATCAGTGAATTAGCGACTAACTGTAAAGAATTGACCCTAATGGTTGAGTTTTTTAATAATAATGTGAAACGCGGAATTATCCGCTGATGCGCATTGGTATGATTGCGGGTGAGGCTTCGGGCGATATCCTTGCCTCTGGCTTAATGCGAGCCATATTGGCACAATATCCAGAAGCACAGTTTGAGGGTGTTGCAGGGCCGTTGATGATTGAAGCGGGATGTAGAGCCATTTATCCTGCAGAAAAACTGTCCGTAATGGGCCTGGTGGAAGTGTTAGCGCATTATCGGGAATTATCCTTCATTCGTAAAGAGTTAATCAATCACTTTATTGATAATCCTCCTGATGTCTTTATTGGTATTGATGCTCCAGATTTTAATCTGGGGGTTGAAGCCGCATTAAAAAAAGCCGGAATCGGCACCATACATTATGTCAGTCCTTCAGTCTGGGCCTGGCGTCAATACCGACTTGGTAAAATATCCCGTGCGGTTGATCTTATCCTGACCCTGTTTCCGTTTGAAGCAAGGTTTTATGAAAATCATAATATATCGGTTAAATATGTTGGCCATACGCTGGCAGATGAAATTGAGCCAGGTATCGATAATGTTCAAGTCATGGAGCAGGCCAGGCAAACCTTACATCTCGATATTGAAGCAAACCATCCAGTCATTGCAGTTTTACCGGGTAGCAGGATGTCAGAAGTCACCCGCCTGGCTCAACCGTTTATCGAAACTTTACTGCAGTGTTTGAACGTTCGTTCTGATCTGATTTTTAGCATCCCGTTTGTAAGTCATAATACACGACAGGTATTTGAACAGGAGCTTATCCAGCAGACTGAGAACGATAAGGCGGCACGCGCACGATTTATTCTGTTTAATGGCCGTTCCAGAGAAGTGATGGCTGCGTCCAATGCGGTACTGCTGGCTTCCGGTACTGCTGCACTGGAAGCCATGTTATTGAAAAAGCCAATGCTGGTTGCCTATAAACTGGCACCGGTGACTTACTGGGTTGCGAGATGGTTATTAAAAGTACCCTATTATTCATTACCCAATCTTTTGGCCGGTGAGTATCTGGTTGAAGAAATTACCCAGAATGAAGTTTGTTCCGATATTCTGGTGCCCAAAGTTCTTGGTTTATTATCCGATGAGTCCTGGTCTGACACACTTGATGTTTTTGACAACATACACACATTATTGCGTCAAAACGCCAATCAGACTGCTGCACAGGCCGTTATTGATTACCTTAAGCAAAAAAAGAACACAGCAGCAGGCTGAACAACTAATATTTGACCGACACTTCACAACAGGGTAATTTAATCCAGCATGAGCTTCGACTCTTTATTTATGAATTTACCAGGTCTTATAGCCGGAGTTGATGAAGTGGGACGCGGACCGCTGGCCGGTCCGGTTGTAACGGCGGCTGTGATCCTGGACCCGGACAATCCAGTTGAAGGGCTGGATGACTCAAAAAAACTGACGGAAAAAAAGCGTACCATACTGGCAGCCCGGATCAGGGAAAAAGCCCTGTGTTATTCTATTGCCAGGGCTGAACAGGAAGAGATAGATGAGCTGAATATCTTTCAGGCGACTTTGCTGGCAATGCAACGTGCTGTTGCTGGATTAAGCATCATTCCTGATAAAGTGCTGGTAGATGGCAAATTTTGTCCGGATATCCTGTTACCCTGTGAGGCCGTGATAAAAGGGGATTCCAGGGTGGCTGCTATCAGTGCGGCTTCCATACTGGCTAAAGTGAGCCGTGATAATGAAATGATTGCAATGGAAGTGGCCTACCCGGGTTATGGTTTTGCTCAACACAAGGGCTACCCGACCAAGGTTCATATTGCGGCATTATCTGAGCTGGGCATCAGCCCAATACATCGTCGAAGTTTTAAACCGGTACAAAAATTACTGATCAAGGCTGAATAAACTTTGCATAATGAGTTTGTGCTCACTAATATTTCCTGCCCTAAGGGCATCCGCAAAAAGCATTAAGCTGACATAACATCATGGCCAATCAATTTATTCATTTAAATCTGCACACCGAGTTTTCCCTGGTGGATGGTATCGTCCGCCTGAAGCCACTGATTAAAGCCGTACAAGATGCCGGAATGCCGGCAATTGCCGTTACGGATCAGAGTAATTTGTATGCTTTGGTCAAGCTGTATCAGGCCTGCCTGGGGGCAGGGATTAAACCTGTAATAGGGGCTGATTTATGGCTGAATAATCATGCCGAACCGGCAAAACCATTTCGTCTGCTGGTTTTGTGTAAGAACAACACGGGTTATCTGAATCTTAAAAAACTAATCAGCCGAAGTTATCTGCAGGGTCAGCATCTTGGCAAAGCAATGATTGAACAAAGCTGGCTGAGTGAAAATGCTTCGGGACTGATTGCATTATTAGGCAAGGAAAGTGATGTTGGCCGGTTATTGCTGGAAGGCAAAGACAGCGATGCGGAGCATGCTGTCAAATACTATCAGGAACTTTTTCCGGACAGCCTGTATCTGGAGCTGCAAAGAACATCAAGAGCAGGCGATGAAACCTTTTTGCATCGCTGCGTAAAACTGGCCGGTCAATTGAGTTTACCTGTCGTTGCCACCAATGCAGTGCGTTTTTTGCACAAAGATGATTTTTCAGCTCATGAAGCCAGGGTTTGTGTCAATCAGGGCCGAGTGCTGGCCGATAAACACCGTCCCCACGATTATTCTGATGAACAATACTTCAAATCGAGCGGGGAAATGCTCGAACTCTTTGCAGATATTCCGGAAGCGTTGGAAAACAGTGTTGAAATTGCCAAACGCTGTAATGTGACGTTGCATCTTGGGGAAAACTTTTTACCCAGCTTTCCCATACCGGAAGGTTTGAGCATGGACGAATACTTCCGGCAATTGTCTCATGATGGTTTAAATAAGCGCTTTGTGCAATTATTCGGTGAGCAGTTTGATGATCACAAAGGTGTATACCTTGAAAAGATCAAACTGTATCGGGAACGACTGGATATTGAGCTGGATGTGATCACCCAGATGGGCTTTCCCGGGTATTTTCTCATTGTTGCGGACTTTATCCACTGGTCAAAAGAAAACCATGTCCCTGTGGGACCTGGTCGTGGTTCCGGTGCCGGTTCTCTGGTTGCTTATGCTTTGACCATTACCGACCTGGACCCTCTGCAATATGATCTGCTGTTTGAACGTTTTCTGAATCCAGAACGGGTTTCCATGCCGGATTTTGATATTGATTTTTGTATGGAAGGACGGGAAAAAGTCATTCAATATGTGGCTGAAACCTATGGCCGTGACCGGGTATCCCAGATCATTACCTTTGGTTCAATGGCCGCCAAGGCCGCAATCCGTGATGTAGGACGGGTGCAGGGACAAGGCTATGGCTTTGTGGACTCCCTTGCTAAATTAATCCCGATGGATATTGGTATAACCATTAAGCAGGCTTTGCTGCAGGAAGAAGAGTTGCAAAGACGTTATGACAACGATGATGTTGTGCATGAGCTGATTGATATGGCGCTCGCTCTGGAGGGAATTACCAAAAATGTTGGCAAACATGCCGGGGGCGTGGTCATTTCTCCCAGCGATATTAATGATTTCTCTCCAGTGTATTGCGAGCAGGGTTCGCAAAGCATTGTTACTCAATACGACAAAAATGATGTGGAAACCGTCGGT
>CBDTVA010000191.1:0-5793 GCA_965363935.1 uncultured Gammaproteobacteria bacterium
AACATCACAGGCACTGCGAAATTTTTTCCAGAGTTTGTTTCGCTGGAAGGATGAAACCGGTCCTATCTGTTTCCATTGTTTCTGATATTCTTTGGCTTGTTGGATAGCTCCGGGGAGATCAGCATCCAGTGTTTCGTGCAAAGACTGAACCTTGTGAATGAGATTGAAAAACTGGTCCTGATTATGTTGCCAGACATTTTTCAACTCATTGCGGATGGTTTCGATGGCTTTGTTAAAGCGGTTATTAATGGCTTTGTGATCTTTACGATCAATAAAACCAATAGCTGACCATTCCTTACGCGCCTGCTTGGTAATTTTATCGACCTGAATCCAGTCAATGGAGGTATCAATAGCAGTGTCTTTTTTCGAGGGCCACCCCATGCTGGTAATATATTGCTCAAGTTGATCACAAAGGCCCTGTTTTGCTTCCAGGTTGACCTGTCGGATAGCTGATTGTTGTTTAATAAACGGAGTACAAAGCTCATAGGCCTGATTACAGGCATTATTAAAGTGTTGCCATAATTCTTCCGGGGTATGGCTGCGCATTTTCTTCCATTGCTGGCGCAGTTCTTTGACCTGAGCCATTATTTCATTGAATTCTAAACTCAGGTCTTTACTTTTTTGCGCCTGTTGAGCAATTTCTGCTGCCTGGTGGACCAGATTTTCCCGCTCATTGTCATGAGCCCAGTTGCGCCAGGAAGACAAATCACCCAGTTCAGACTGAAATTGTTTCAGTCTAATATGATAATTTTGTTTTTCACTTTTTGAAAGATAATCACTCTTGTCAATTTGTTTAAGTAATTCATGCAGCGTTTTATCGGCTTTTGATACTTGACCCTCTGCAATTCTGGACTTGATTTTTTCAGTTCGACTGTCTATTTGATCTTTAAACGCGTCGGCATTTTTTTGTTGAACGCGCAACTTGTCTTTCAGCGTGTGTATGGCAGTGCTAAATTGTTGCTGGTTTTGTTCTATTTCTGGCGTATGACAGTCAGTGATTTCAATTTGCTGATTAAATTTATCCTGCAAAGCTGATATGGTTTTTTCCAGAATATAGCCTGATTTCACCAGCATATTTTCAGTCTGTTCTACCAGATTGTGAATTTTTTGCAAACTATTTCTGGATACATAGGGTGCTGTTTTGGCATCGGCCAAATCAAGAATTGCCTGGAATTTGCTATTATACAGGTCGATTTTTTCCTGACTGGTAAGGGATTTTATGACCTCATCCCATTCGCGACCTAGATTTAATATAATTGTTTCATGTTGTTCGGTTTTTTGCTGATCAGGTGCATCAGTTTCTCTGGCAACTAATAATTCATCAACGGCATCCGATAAACTGCTCAGAAAACTGGTCAAGATTTGCACAGTTTCCTGTTCGTTTTGTTGCTGTTGTTCCAGTTTGTCCAGGCGGCCAATAATATCTGAGCAGATGGCATGATAGCGTTCAGTCGTTTCTTCGTTGGCAAAGTTCTGAATTTCACTCCAGCGGGCTACATAGTTTTCAAAGGTTGTTTTTTCCTGCAGTAAACGGTTTCTCTTATACAACTTTTCCAGTTTGTCACAAATATCGACCACTTCTTTTGCCAGCAAAAGAGGACGTTCTTCGTCTTCAATAATGCGATCCAGTTTGGCTTTGACAATCTTGTATACTCGCTTATCCTTACGGCGTGAATTTTTTGCCACTCTTTCCAGGGTAGAACGTTTGGCAATTTGCTGAGCTGCAAGCTGTCTGACCTGTGCATTTGAATCTGTCAGGGAAATATCTCCGAGCAGGGGATCACGGCTGATTTTTTTTATGGTAATTTCTCGCAGAGTTGGTACATCAGCATTAGCAGCAACATACTCAAGTAAAGCAGAATTACGGCTGCCACGGATCATTTTTTCCCGGACAGTATATTCAGGCACAGGATGTTTTATTCCGGAAAGCAATTGAAACAGTCGGTTTTGTGCTGCCTGTTTAACACTCTCATTGGTCCCTTTCATAATGATGGTCTGCAGCAAATCCAGATCACTGAGCTTATTGGCAGCAATGGCGCGTATGGTTTCATCCGGATCATTCATGGCAATCTGGTTCAAGGTTTCCTGATCACTCACAGCCAGCTCCTGAACGGCCTTTTTCCGGACTTCCAGGTTTCGGCTCTGCCATTTTTCTTTACTGAATGGGATAAGCAATGGTTTTAATATTTTGTTCAGAACCATAATAAGTTACCTTAAATTGTCATGTTATTTAGGCAATAACATGATCTGTAAAAAATAATCAGTCCAAACACACTTTATACGAAAAAGAGTGCGGGAAGAGTAACAATTAATATTACTCTGCGAAGTTACTAGATGCTCACTTGTCGTAACTGCTATGTCGTCAGAGTTGTTAGCTTTTCAAGCTGATCCATCAGGCTATTAAGCTTGCTCCGGGTGTCAGTCAATTTCTGACGCTCCACAGCCACCACTTTTTCTGGAGCCCGGCTGACAAAATTTTCATTGGCCAGCTTGTTTTCCAGTTTTACAACAAAACCCTGATTGTACTCAATTTCCTTATTAAGTCGATCTCTTTCTGCTGAAATATCAATTAGACCTGCCATAGGGATCAAAATCTGCATTTCACCCACCAGGGCGGTAGCTGATTCCGGTACGCTATCACTGTCTTCAAGCCAGGTAATGCTGTCCAGACGTGCCAGGTTTTTAAGCATGGCTTGATTACGGGAGAGTCGTTCACGATCAGATGAAGAACCCGATTTTGAACCCGGTGTCGAGCCATTATTTAATAACACCGCCAGTGGCTTTCCAGGTTTAATATCATAGCCGCTGCGAATCTGGCGTACTCCCAGTACAAACTGCTGCAGCCAGTTCATTTCATCAAGAGCCTCCTGATCAATGTTTTCCTGATCGGGGACTGGGAAAGACTGCAACATAATGGTGTCTTGCTGAACACCAGCCAATGGGGCGACACGCTGCCAGATTTCTTCAGTGATAAAAGGCATGATCGGGTGAGTGAGACGCAAAAGGGTTTCCAGGACATTGATCAGGGTATGTCTTGTACCGCGTTGTTGTGCAGTGTTGTCTGAAGGAACCGCATTATCATTGTCCTGTTTATTACTAAGCACGGATTTGGAAAGTTCCAGATACCAGTCACAATATTCATTCCAGGTGAATTCATAAATTGCCTGGGCGGCCCTATCAAGACGGTAGTTATCCAGTGAATCAATAACCTGCTTTTCTGTTTCCTGTAAGCGGGAAAGGATCCATTTGTCTGCCAGAGAGAGGATCATTTCGCTGTGCTGCGTTGTTTTGCTATCAGAGTCTATACCACAGTCATGTCCTTCTGTGTTCATTAACACGTAACGAGAAGCATTCCAGAGTTTGTTGCAGAAGTTACGATAGCCGTCAATACGACCCATATCAAATTTAATGTCCCGACCTGTGGTTGCCTGAATGGCAAAGGTAAAACGCAATGCATCGGTGCCGAAGGCGGGAATACCATCTTTGAATTCCTTGCGCGTGGCTTTGTCAATTTTTTCTGCCAACTGGGGCTGCATCATACCCCTGGTTCGTTTTTCAACAAGTGATTCGAGTTCAATTCCATCAATCAGATCGATGGGATCCAGAACATTACCCTTTGACTTGGACATTTTCTGGCCGTGAGAGTCTCTTACCAGACCATGGACATAGACTTCTTTAAAAGGAACCTGGCCGGTAAATTTAAGTCCCATCATTATCATTCGGGCAACCCAGAAAAAGATGATGTCAAAGCCGGTTATTAACACACTCGTGGGGTAGAAGGTTTCCAGTTGCTGTGTTTTCTCCGGCCATCCCAGCGTTGAAAATGGCCACAGGGCAGAGGAGAACCAGGTGTCCAGAACATCCTCGTCCTGGCGTAGCTTAAGGGTATCATCCAGCTGGTGTTTTTCTCTGATCGACTGCTCATCTCTGCCGACGTATATATTGCCTGTTTCGTCATACCAGGCAGGTATTCGATGTCCCCACCAGATTTGCCGGGAGATGCACCAGTCTTCAATATTATTCATCCATTCGTAGTAGGTGTTCTTCCAATTATCAGGCACAAAACGAATGTCACCGTCCTGAACCGCTTTGATGGCGGGTTCTGCCAGTGGCGCGATTTTAACATACCACTGGTCCGTCAAATAGGGTTCAATGACGGCACCGGAGCGATCGCCGCGTGGTACCATTAAACGGTGATCTTCAATTTTTTCCATTAAACCGGCTTGTAGCAGGTCTTTAATAATTTCTTTACGGGCAACATAGCGATCCATACCCTGATATTTTTCACGAGCATTGTCATTGATGGCCGCATCTATAGTAAAGATATTGATAATAGGTAAATTATGCCGCTTACCCATTTCATAGTCATTAAAGTCATGAGCAGGAGTGATTTTAACGCAACCGGTTCCAAATTCAGGATCGACATAATCATCGGCAATAATCGGGATTTCACGATCGGTTAGCGGTAATTTTATGGTTTTGCCAATCATTGACTGATAGCGTTCATCTTCCGGGTGTACAGCAACTGCTGAATCGCCCAGCATGGTTTCCGGACGGGTAGTGGCAACTATAATGTGGCCGCTGCCATCACTCAGCGGATAGCGCATATGCCAGAAGTGCCCGCTTTCTTCTTCTGAAAGAACTTCCAGATCTGAAACAGCGGTATGCAGAACCGGATCCCAGTTGACCAGGCGTTTACCGCGATAGATAAGACCTTCTTCATAAAGCTGAACAAAAACTTCTTTAACGGCAGAGGATAGACCCTCATCCATGGTAAAACGTTCCCGCTGCCAGTCAAGGGATGCTCCCATGCGTCGGAGTTGCCGGGTGATGGTATTACCTGAGTGCTCTTTCCAGTCCCAGATTTTTTCAATAAATGCTTCGCGCCCCAGGTCGTGACGGGTTTTTCCTTCACTATTGATAATGCGTTCCACCACCATTTGTGTCGCAATACCAGCATGATCGGTACCAGGCTGCCATAATGTTTGTTCACCTTTCATACGGTGATATCGGGTCAGAGCATCCATTATGGTGTCTTGAAAGGCATGGCCCATGTGCAGACTACCTGTCACATTAGGCGGCGGGATCATAATGCAGTAACTGTTTTTTTCCTGATTAACCTGGTTATTGTTTTTCAGGGCTTGATCGGTTTGCAGTGGGGAAAAATAACCATTACTTTCCCAGGTCTCATACCAGCGTTGCTCAATTGCATGAGGGTTATATGTTTTTTCCATAGCGGAGGATAGCTCTTTTAAGTTTGAATTGGAACGGACAAACAGAGCAGACATTATAATCCTATCTTGTTGCGAAAGGTAATACTTTATAAGTCGTATTTGTTTAAAGAATACCCTTGCTGACGATAAAAGCGGTAGCGGTTTCGGGCAGTTTCTCTGGCATGAGGGGTTTTATCAACCATTTCCGCAAGCCGTTCGAACTGTTGATAAATTGAGGGTGTTTCTGAAGTCAGATTGATTAATAATTGAGTGTAATGCTCATGATTCTGAACATCGCTGAAACGGTCGGTGGAACTTATCAGAATGGGATAATTAAATTCACTTTGCGGCCCGGTATCAGAATGTTCTGACTCGCTGGACAGGTTATGATGGGCAATAAAGCTGTCGGCCTTAAAAGTCCACAATAAATCATCCAGCTGTTGTGCCTGTGCGGTCGATTTTGTGTAGATAAGCACACTCATCTTCTGAGACAGGGCTTTTTCACACAGACGGCAGACCATTTGGTTGATATCTCTGGGCGAATTTTCAGCAACAATATAAAAGTCTATTTGGGTCATTT
>CBDTVA010000192.1:0-5747 GCA_965363935.1 uncultured Gammaproteobacteria bacterium
AAAGCCGGGATTCAATGCGTCCCGATTCTTAAAGGAACCGCTGAATATGATGAATTCGTTGACATGTGGGTCGATCATCTGAAAGGGCCGTTGAGTCATTTTGAGTAATTCTTGAAGAAGCATTATGGTTTTTGGCTGTACTATGGAAGATGGTTCACAGGTAACGTGTGATGATGATGGTGTGGTTTCTGTTAAAGTTCACCCGGATCATTCGGTTAGTGTAACCAGTTCAGACAACGATGAACGTACTGTTGATGGCAAATGGGTAGGTTACGTCCCAAGGTTTAATTAATAGAAGCGGTTTGTATTGATTATAATCTTCTGGTAAGAGTATATATGAACAGTAGTCTGAACAGTTCCTTTTGGTACAGGCGTCTCAGCTAATTTAAGCTTAGTCGTCTATCAAAAGGAATCTTTCCCCTCAAGCTGTTTTTGTAATTAAATTCGCGAGATTAATTAATTCAGATAAGTTTCTCGCGCCCATTTTTTCCATTGCTTTAGCACGATGAATTTCTACTGTTCGGGTGCTTATATTGAGTTCATAGGCGATGACCTTGTTCAACTTTCCGGCCACCACTTCGGAAAAAATTTCTCTTTCTCTGGGGGTTAGAGAGTCGTATTTAGATTGAGCATCCTGTTTAATGACGTATTCGCTATGGCGCCTGGTATCGATTTCCATGGCGTGTGAAATACGATCCAGCAATTGTTGATCACTGAAGGGTTTTTGCAGAAAATCAATCGCACCGTTTTGTACTGCTTTGACAGCCATTGGTATTTCACCGTGCCCTGAGATCATAATTATGGGTAATAGTACATTCATACTGGCCAGTTTTTCCTGTAAATCCATACCGCTCATACCGGGCATACGAACATCCAGAATCAAACATCCCTTTCTATTGCGCTCAAACTGCTTAAAAAACAGATCGGCCGATTCAAAACATTCTACCGCATAACCCACCGATTTGATTAATAAACGCAGTGCTGCTCTGACATCAGGCTCATCATCAACAATAAATACCGTTGGTTTGTCACGTGTAGAACCGGGTGGTGATATTGAGTCAGACAAAGTTTATCCCCCTAAAGGCTTTAATTTGAAACAGTCTGGCAGGCTCCTAGATTTGCGTATCACTAACGGGCTTGCATCGGTAGACAAATAATGACTTCAGTACCCGTTGCTTTGTTGTCCGTCTGACCATCAGAGCCGTGCCTGGAAAATACGCTGATGCTGCCCTTATGCAATTCTATAATATGATGACACATTGACAGACCAATGCCAATGCCGTCTTCTTTAGTGGTATTAAATGGCTCAAATAACTGATCCTGAATTTCCCCGGGGATACCCGGTCCATTGTCTTTAATTGTGATTTGGTAACATAAGTCATTTACGCCTGTGGTCAGAACAATTTCCGGTTCTTCTATACGGTTATTCACCAGTGCATCTGTGGCATTATTTAATAAACTCAGCATGACCTGTTTGATTTGAATGCTGTCAACGCACAGCTGAGTGGATAATGGCTCAAAATGGGTTATCAAATTGATGTGTGATGCCGGATTGTCCAGTTCGCTTAAATGAATGCTTTGCTGAATTAATTGATTAATGCTGACGCTTTGGCAATTCAAAGTATTTGTCTTCAGCCGGGCACGAATATTTCGGATAATTTGACCGGCATTTTCTGCATTAATCACAACTCGTTCCATTGCACCGGAAATTTCTTCCGAAGACGCATTGTTGTGATAAAGGCGTTGCATCGCCTGGGTGTAGGTTAAAATAGCGGTCAGAGGCTGGTTGAGTTGATCCGCCAGAGAACTGGATATTTCCCGCATGGCGTTCAGGCGGGAAAACTGTTTTAATTCTTTGAAGTTCTTTTTTAATAAGGCATATTGAGGTGACTCTTTACTGGCTGAAGGCTCTTTATGAGCTGATGGCTCTTTGTTGGCTGAAGACTTTTTATGGGCTGATGGCTCTTTACTGGCTGAAGACTTTTTATGAGCTGAAGGCTCTTTATCAATTGCAACCAGGCTGATGAAATAGAAGCGCCGGTTTTGCGGGTAATTGACTTCAGGGTAAACAATCATTTTTAACTGGTATAAACCCGGTAATTTTAAATGATCAAAATTAATTTTTAAATTAAACGGCCTGGATGGGTTGTTATCAAAGCTGTCAATTGCCCAGATAAAAGCTTGCTTATCGAAAGCACTCGAAACTTTTGTAAAATCAGCAAGATATGAAAATTTTTTCCTGAAAATCTCATCTGCTTGCGGGTTGCGATAGTATATTATGCCGTGCCTGTCTACAATAACAATAGCAACAGGCAAATTGTCGAAAATTGTCTGCTCGGTAAAAATGACTGATTCAGGCATAAGATTATGCATTGGCTTAATTTCTATGGTACTTTTCCAGTTCATCTGGATTTAAAACCATTATTATAGACACAGTCAAGCTTTACAATATGTAGAAACCGAAGGTGGTTGGCTAAGTTATGATGTGCTAATGGTTAAGTTTTTACCGTGATGTTCATGTGTGAGAACAGTGCCTGAAATATTGTTGTTAAAACACCGTTCTTTATAAAAGATAAACCTAAATTTATTTTGCTTGAAACTATGCCAACTAAACTGATTCATTCACTCAAATTTCAAATTACTGCGGTTCTGGTGCTGCTGCTGTCACTGTTTTCATTCGCTATTACTTATACACTTTATACTATTGATGAACGAGAGAAAGAAACTGCGGCATTACAATTGATTAACCGTTTACAATTGATTACCAATTATATGGAGATGCAGAGTTTTAACTATCTGAAACACGCTCCCCAAAGCAGCAGTGCCTATGAACGTGATATTGGCCTGTATTACAAAGAGTTAAAAGGACAGCTCAATAATAAAAATGATATTATCACCTGCTTTGCTGATGAACATTTACGTTCTGATCTTGTGGGTATGGATGAAGATATAAATTTAAACCTGGACACGAAAACCAAAGAAACATTGATTAGCTTGCAAAAAACCTGGGATATTTATTTTAAAGAATTAAAACAAACTCTGGGTGAAAGTGAAAATTCACCGAAACTGGCCGCCGCAGCGCAATATATTGCAGAAAATCAGAAAAATATTAAAGAAATTGAAGCGATCGTTGTTAAACAATTACAACAGGATATCAGTGATCGTATTAATTGGATTAATCATGTCAATAAGTTGATATTAGCCACTGCATTTTTAGTGGCCTTATTTACCCTGGGTGGCTTCTATATAAAAGTGATTACTCCGCTGAACAAGGCAGTGGAAGGTTTTAATAAAGTTGCAAGGGGTGACTTTGGTCATCAGGTCATTGTCAGTACGGATAATGAAATTGCATCCATTGCAAAAAGTTTTAATCATTTATCGCAGCGACTGTATTCTATCTTTCAATTAATAGATCGTGTTCAGCAAGGCAATGATCTGGATAATACTCTGGGTTTTATTGCTGAACAGTTTTCTTCCATCCTGCCCATCAACTGGACCAGTGTATTATTGCATAATGGTAATGCGACGATGCTGGAACTACAAAAAACCTATATGGACAGTAAACCCCATGCACTGCCCAGAACCTTGTTTTCAGTTGAAGGGACTTTGCTGGAAAAAGCTATTCAAAGTGATAAGCCATTATTTATTTCAAATCTGGATAAGGTAGCAGAAAAAAACAAGAACTATGTGTTTTTAGGCTTACTGGCCAAGGAAGGTATGAAAAGTGCCATATTTTTACACCTGACTCAGGCGACACAGGTGCCAGGTATGCTGGTGTTTGCGTCGCGCAAGCCTAATGCTTACAATGAAGAGCATATTGAGTTACTTAATAATATTGCCCACCTGGTCACTCATAGTTTTGGCAAAACTGTAAAGATGGCTGAACAACGACGTTTGGCTGCTATTGGTGAATTTACTTCAGGCATTGTACATGAAGTTAGAAATCCATTGACCAGCATTGGTCTGGCATTGAAATATTTCAGCCGCCTGGAATTGGATGAAGATGGCACTGAATGGGCAGAAATAGCCGGCCGTGAGTCAGAACGCATGGGACGCTTACTGGAAGATGTTCTGCTTTATGCAAAACCTGTTAAGCTGGATTTGGTTGCAATAAATCTGCTTGATTTTATCAATGAATTTATTAAAACGAATAAAACAATGGGGGAAGAAAAACAGTTGCTGCTTGAACCACCTATTATCGGTAATTCTCTAACAAATCATGCGCTGCAAAATAACACTTCTTCTCAAAAGAAAAGTGCTCTGCAAATAAATAATGTCAGGAAAAATAAATTTACTGTGAATGCCGATAAAGATCGCTTGAATCAAATCTTTCTTAATATTTATCGCAATGCAACTGAAGCAGCCGATAGCCATAGTACGATACGATGTCTTTTGCAAAATAATCATGCAGCACATACGAGTACAATAGAAATTAATAATCAGGGTGAGGTCATTCCGGATAAGGTTTTACAGCGAATTGGGGAACCTTTTTTTACCACAAAAAGCCGTGGTACGGGATTAGGAATGGGGATTGTAAAACGCATGCTGGAAGCTCATAGCGGTAACCTGGAAATAGTCTCCACTAAAGAGCAGGGTACCAGTGTCTTTATCACTATACCTTACATTGGTATTGGCTGATAACTTTTCATTAGCTCTTAGTTCTCAATGGCGCTTTTCCTGATAAGATCGATGGCTTGCTGAGGATCCTTAATTAGTTTTAATGTATTAAAAATATTTTCTGCCTGACTATAATTTGGCATTAGCCATTTGACCCATAATTTAAGACGAGGGGCGATGTGTTTTTCCTGCCAGTTTTCCTGTAAGCCATAGTTATGACTCATTAATTGGAATAAATTGTCCAGTTGTTGACATACTGCCTGCCAACTTAATGGTTGAAATGATTTATTTTCCAGCATGCATTTTATCTGTAGTGCAAGATCTGGTGTAACCATAGCACCTCGTCCCAGCATGACACTGTCACAACCGCTGCGCTCTTTACAGATAAGATAATCATCCACATTCCAGATTTCACCATTGGCAATAACAGGAATGGAAAGTTTGTCACTGATAGGTGCCAGTGCATCCCAGTATGCGGGTGGACGGTAGCCATCTTTTTTGGTTCTGGCATGGATGGTGATCCAGCTTGCACCACCATCCTCAATGGCCAGTGCATTATCATGTGCCAGAGATTGATCCTCATATCCAAGGCGCATTTTGGCTGTTACTGGAATTTCATCTGGCACAGCCTGGCGCACGGAACTGACCAGTTGATTAATGCGTTCAGGAAACTTCAGTAAACTGGCACCACCATCTCTTCGATTGACTGTTTTGGCGGGACAGCCAAAATTCAGGTCAATGCCTTTGGCTCCTAGCTGAACCGCTTTTGCGGCATTTTCAGCCATAGCTATCGTATCGCTGCCCAGCAATTGTAAAAAAATGGGGGTGCCGGATTTAGTATGACTTGGAATGCTAGTGTCATCGCCAGATGCAGTTTTTAACGCATGTCTCAGATCGGCTTTCAGTTCTGGTTTTAGCTTTTTTTTTAGTTCTGGAAAGCGTCGATAAAAAACGCGACTGGGAAATAAAGTATCGGTGACACGTAAAAATTCGGTGACACATAAATCGTAACCACCAATCCCGGTCAAAATTTCACGGGCATAGACATCAGTCAAACCATCCATTGGCGCTAAAATTATTTGCATAAACAGTCCTTTTGCCTATGGAGAGTCTTCAACTGGTTAAGAGTC
>CBDTVA010000193.1:0-5699 GCA_965363935.1 uncultured Gammaproteobacteria bacterium
AGCAACGCAGATAGAATGAGTAAGTGGAAACTTAGAACTGTGAATTAATTTTTAAGGCTGCCCTTATTGCGTGCCGGGCATTTGGATGGCTGAAAAGTCAGCAGGCACTGAAATTTTGTCACTGCTAATCGAATCAGTTGAAATGCTGCTCAAATAAGTTTCCAGTTTGACTGAACCATCCGGGCCAAAAAGTAGGGTATGCAGTGGAATCCCCTGGACGTCAGTGGTTGGGGTATTGCTATTCATCATGTTTTTGGCTACATTCTGCAAACGCTTCATAAATTTCTGCATACTCATTAAGGCTTCAGCATCTTCAGTGCTGAGTCCCAGTTTGTCCGCATCGGTCATACATAATTCATTGACCTTGGTGCCATTAACGTAGGATTCGTGCACAGTACACTGGATGCCGACAAATGTTTCGGTGCGTGATGTTTTTTTCTGTTCGATCTGCTGCGGGGTGTCGTTTCCTTCAACCTGAGGCAGACGTTCGTTCATCATTTTTTCCGCTTGTTTTTTCTGTTCCGGCGGCATTGCTTTTATTTTATCCTGCATCTGCTGGCGCATTTTATCCATTTGCTGTTTGACCTTATTAGCCTGTTCTGTAATGGCTTTTTCATCCATTTTCAGGTACTTTTTCTGGCCTGCATCCACATGTGTCAGAGCGCCGGTTTTACTATCATACAGACTGTAATTATTATCTTGATTAGGTGGTATGAAACGAATCATACCCTCTTTTATTTGCATGGTATTGCTGGCTTTTTGTGAGCCACTTATTTGTTCATAGACGACGGTCGCATCAGAAAAAGCCAGTTGAGAAAAAAGCAGTGTGCCTGCTGCCAAAAGGTGCAAACCCGGGCTGGTTAAGCCAGTGAAGGTTAAAGCAGATTTGTGTGATAAATAGTTCATTAATATTTTACCGTTGGTTAAATTATTTCAAAAATCAGATCAACAGGGTTTAGTCATAGCCCATAGTATAAGCCCATAGTATAAGCCCTAAGCCAATGCCACTTAAACATGACATAGGATTGTAAACCTTTCCGGGTTTTTAAACTACCCTGTCGTTGCCGCCATCAATCGGTATCTGTGCTGCTGTTGTTTTGACAAACAGCGGGCCGCAAAGTTCGGCAGCCAGTTCGGCCACATCTTTTGCAGTGATTTCAGTATGTAATAGATTATTGGTTTTATATTCTTCAATGCTCATTGCATAATGTTTGGCTCTGGAGGCCAGAACTTCAGGTGTCCAGATGGCTGTATCAAAGACTGCATTGGGGTGCAGGGTGTTGATTCGGATATTGTCTTTGCCCCATTCTAATGCCGCAACCCTTGCCAGTTGGTTGAGGGCAGCCTTGGCAGAAGAGTAGGCAGCAGCTCCCGGCCCCGGGGCCGGCACATTTTTTGAGCCCATGACAACAATTCGTCCGCCATTGGGAGCCAATTTTAAGAAGGGATGTGCTTTACTCATTAAAGACAGATTGGCATCCAGGTTAATGTCCATGACCTTACGCCAGTCTTTGATGGATAAGTCTTCAATTTTGCATCCACCGGGAAAAATACCTGCATTGAGAACCAGCATGTCCAGACCGCCGAATTGGCGTACGGTTTGTTCCAGAGCTTGCAGCAGTGCCTGTTCATCAGTGACATCACAGGTGATGCCAAGATAATCAGGGCGTTGATATAAATGTTCTATCTCGGGCAAAATATCCACAGCAACCACACAGGCTCCGCGTGACAGGAGAGAATCAACACAGGCTTTACCGATACCGGTTACTGCACCGGTTACCAGGGCAACTTCTCCTGCAAACTGTTGGTTTCTGGAACAAGATGTATTCGCAGGTTTTTTTAGCTTGGCCTGTTCCAGCTCCCAATACTCGACATCAAAAATATCCTGAGCAGGTAAGGCCCTGAAGCCGCCTAATTGCGTAGCACGCAAAATTATATCAATAGTGTGCTGGTAGATATCCGCAATAATATGAGCTTCTTTAATCGTCCTGCCCAGGGTAAACATGCCGGCCTTTGCATCAAGAATAATGCGCGGCAGGGGATCCAGCATGGTTTTTTCCTGACCATCATGAGCCGCTTTTGAGCCGCTAGTGAAATAGTTTTTATAGGCGCTTATGTAAGCGTCCAGGGCTGTGCTCAATTCTGTGTACGTGCCGGTGCCTAACATCGGTAATTGTTTGGTGCGGATCACATGATCCGGTGTGGCGGGTCCCTGCTGACTGATGTGGGCAATTTGCGGGTGATTGGCAAATGCCAGGGTTTGTGCATTACGCTGTTGATGCACTATGACGGGATGATTTAAACGACTTGACAGCTCCTTTCTGAGCAGAGCGATTTGCTTACTTTCCATGTCTTCTGCTGCCAGTGAAGTCTTTGCATAACCTGAGCTAACATCCAGAGCCTGGTGCCGGGTAAGATAATCTTCAGCCATAGACACCAGCTCAATCATACGCTCATACGATTGTCTGGCATTGTCGGCAAAAGAAAAAATGCCATGATTCATCAATACCATACCTATAGTTTCATCATTGGCTTGGCGGGGAAAAATTTCTGCGCAAAGGCGGGCAAGGTCAAAGCCCGGCATAACATAGGGAATGATCACAACCCTGTTGCCATAAACCGATTTGATCCGTTCCAGACCGTTTTCGGTATTGGTAATACTGACCACGGCATCTGCGTGAGTGTGATCCACATATTTATAAGGCAATAAAGCGTGCAGTATAGTTTCCACCGAAGGGCCGGGAGCGCTGGACAGGGTCATATGGGTTTTCAGTTCATTGACCATCTGAGCATCACTCAGTTCTTTTAATTGCGCCAGTTTAAGCAGATGGGCCATGCGCACCGGTGCATAACCCTGAGCTTCAATGGTTTCTAAATCCCAACCGCTACCTTTGACGTAGAGAATGTTTTCTGTTTCGCCGAGAATATTTTTCTGATCAATTTTTACCGAAGTATTGCCCCCGCCATGCAATACCAGAGATTTATCCTGCCCGAGTAATCGGGAACTATAGACTCTTAATGCCAAATCATCAGTATATTGTTGTGCCTGTTGATCATCCCAGCGGTTTTGTATCGATAAGCTCATAAGTTAAGCTAAAGCGCCTCTTGTGTGTGAAGTATCACAAGAGCATAAAGAAATGAAATAAATTGTCAATTGTTGTTCTTATTAATTGTGGTCATTTTCTGTCTTGCCGTCAAGTGGTAAGGCATTGCCGTTTGTCAAACAAATGAACACTTAAGAAAACTCAAGTTATTGATAATTATAAATAAATAAAATATGGTACGCAGCTTGCTTTTATAGCTCTAGAGAAATAATTGGTATTATAGAAAAACGGGTGAAAAAAATGGCAATCAGCTTTGACAGCTATCTGGGAGTGCATGATGATGCATTAATGCTGCGCTCCAGGCGTTCTGAGATTCTGGCCTCTAACCTGGCCAATGCAGACACCCCCGGCTATAAGGCGAAAGATATTGATTTTAAAGCGGCCATGGATAATGCCACAGGGAATCGTTCGGAATTTAAAAAAGGCAGTCTGAAAATGGCAACAAGCAACGCCAAACATATTCAAAACAGTCAGGATGTTTTTTCTACAGACATAAAATATCGCAATCCTTACCAGCCATCCCTGGATGGCAATAGCGTGGATGCTGGTATTGAGAAAACAGAATTTTCCAAGAATTCCATTTACTATAGCGCCAGTTTGCGTTTTTTAACGGGTAAGTTTCAGGGGCTGACCAAGGCTATTAAAGGCCAGTAAGGTTCAGGATAAGCAGGCAATGAATACAGCAGGGAATAATAGGAGTTAAATTATGGGACTTTTTAGTACTTTTGATGTTTCCGGTTCAGCAATGACGGCCAACACAGTGCGTATGAATCTGGTGGCCAGTAATCTGGCTAATGTGAATAGTGCCGCCAGCAGTGTGGAAGGTACCTATAAATCACGTCAGGCTGTATTTAAAACCATTGTGGATGAGTTTTCAAATGATCCGGCGGTGGCAAAAGTCGGTGTTGAGCGGATTGTTGAAAGCCAGGAACCATTGAAGGCGCAATATCAGCCTCATCATCCCAATGCCAATGAAGAAGGGTATGTGTTTATGCCCAATGTGAACCCCATTGAAACCATGGCTAATATGATTGATGCCTCACGTTCCTATCAGACCAATGTGGAAATACTCAACACCACAAAACAGTTGTTGATGAGAACCATCAATCTGGGTAAATCATAAGAGTATTAACAGGCAGGCAATTTAATGTTCAGTTATTCAGTATCAGTTCAGGGGAAATAAAATGTCAACAATCAATAATGATTTGGCGGTTTATGATAATTTGGGACTCACCCGAAAAAATGAACCCAAGGCTGAAGCAACAAAAGAAGAGCAGTTTATGCAATTGCTGATTGCGCAACTTAAAAATCAGGATCCTTTGCAACCACAGGAAAATGGCGAATTTCTAAGTCAACTGGCACAGATGGAAACCGCATCGGGAATCGGTGGATTGCAAAGTTCCTTTGATAATTTCAGTTCTATGATGCAGTCCAATTCCGCACTGCAGGCTTCCAGTCTGGTAGGCCGCAGCGTTCTGGCACCGGGCGGTTATGCACAGCTTGAAACGGGAGAAAATGTCATTGGCCAGGTGGATCTCACTACATCCACCACCAATTTCACTCTGGAAATTGAAGATGCTTCCGGGCAGTTGGTCAAAACATTGCCCATGGGCACTCAGGCGACAGGAGTAGTCAACTTTACCTGGGATGGTACTGATAATAGCGGAAATTATTTGCCGCCCGGCGGTTATCGGATTCGCGCAACTGCAGATGTTGGCAGTGAACAAATTGCCCAGGAAGTGTTAGTCAGCGCTAAAGTGGATAGTGTCACTATCGGGCAGGGTGGACAGGGTTTGAAGCTGAATCTTGCGGGATTGGGAAGCATAGATTTCTCAGCAGTTAAAGAAATTCGATAACAAACAACAAACAACAATCGGCAGGAGGTATATCATGCCATTTCGTATCGGTTTAAGTGGTTTAAACGCGTCGCAGGCGGATTTGAAAATCACGGGTAATAATATTGCGAATGTCGGCACTATAGGTTTTAAACAATCACGAGCGGAATTTGCCGATGTGTATGCCTCCAGTAAGTTTGGTTCGGTGAGTACAGCAATTGGCAGCGGGGTAAGGCTTGCGGCTGCCTCACAACAATTCACTCAGGGTAATGTTATCTTTACTGAAAACAACCTGGATCTGGGGATTACCGGGGATGGTTTTTTTAGTCTGGATGATGTGTCAGGTAATCGGGTCTATACCCGTAATGGGCAGTTCAAGGTGGATAAAGACGGCTTTATAGTTGATAATAGCGGTTCCAATTTAAAGGGCTATGGGGTCGATCCACTCACCAATATTATTAACACAGGTGCGGTTGTGGATTTAGAAATCAGCTCCACAAATATTGCCCCGAATCCCACTTCAATATCCGCTTTGTTTGCCAACCTTGATTCCGGTGAAACAAAGCCCACTTCACTGTTTACAATGAACACACAAGGAACCGTTGATCCCAGTGGTTATAATCATACCACTTCCTATACTTCCTATGATTCTCTGGGCAACCCCATGCTGACGTCACTGTTTTTTAGAAAAACAGATACCAGTATATGGGAAGTCGGAGTAAAACAGGTGGATGCCAATGGCAATATATTTCAGAATATA
>CBDTVA010000194.1:0-5696 GCA_965363935.1 uncultured Gammaproteobacteria bacterium
CGTATATTGCCAGGAAATCCGTATTGACTTAAAACATCCATTACTTCAGGGACAAAGTCATCCACTTCTTTATTCATATTTAAGGTATGTTTTTTTAAAAAATGATAAGCCAGTAAAGGAATATCATCCTGTCGTTCTTGCAAGGGAGGGAGATGGATCTGGATCACATTGAGTCGATAAAAAAGATCCTGTCTAAAACGCCCCTCAGCCACCTCCAAATCCAGGTTTCTGTTGGTTGCCGCCAAAAAGCGCACATTAATAGCATAGGTTTTGGTCCCACCCAGTCGTTGTACTTCATTTTCCTGCAGAACTCTTAATAGCTTGACCTGCATATTCAGGGACATCTCTGCAATTTCATCCAGAAACAGAGTTCCATTCTCTGCCGTTTCTATCAGCCCCTGATGAGAGCTGTGAGCGCCAGTGTAGGCACCTTTTTCATGACCAAAGAGTTCATTGGCCAGCAACTCCTCCTGTAAAGCACCACAATTGATAGCGACAAACGGCTTAGTATTTCGTTGGCTGCTGGCATGAATAAATCGGGCTGCTAATTCTTTACCTGTGCCACTTTCACCTGAAATAATGACGCTGCAATCAGAAGGTGCTACTTGCTTCATGGTATCTAATAAACGTAGAGTTACCGGATCCTGAGTAATTATTTCAGGCCCGGCATTATCTTCACCAAGGTGTGATTTTAGCCTTTTGTTTTCACGTTTAAGAGTGACCAGTTCCAGGGCATTTTTAACAATTTCCCGAATTTCATCTAATTGATAGGGCTTGGTTAAATAATGATAAGCGCCCATTTTCATAGCCTGTACCACCGAATCATAAGAACCATGACCGGTCAACATTATCACCGGAAGGTCAGGATCAAGAGTCTGTGCTTTTTTTAAAATGCCCATGCCATCAACTTTATCCATTTTCAGATCGGTAATGACGACATCAAAGTTCTGCTCTTCCAGTACCTTAAAACCGCCTGACCCGGTACTTCTTGCGGTTACCTGGTAACCCTCCTTAGTAAACAGGTGAGTCAGATTTTTTATTGCGATAGGCTCATCATCAATGATTAATAAAGAGGGTAGTTCATGTGTTTTATTATCAAATTGACTACTCATTCTATTGATGATCCACTCTTTTTATTAAAAGTTTCATTAAAAGTTTCATTTTTCACGAAATGAATTATAGGGAAGGGTAAGCGGATAATAAATTCAGAACCTTGTCCGGGATGGCTGATCACGCCAATTTCACCGGAATGATCTCTAATAATTTCCTGAACAATATACAAACCAATGCCCATTCCACTTCCAGGGGCTTTGGTAGTGTAGAATGGATCAAAGATATGTGTAATTGTTTTCTCATCCATACCGCTTCCACTGTCTTTGATGCTCAAGCCAGTGTAAGGTATATCTTGATTATGTGGTTTTTTGAGCTTGCCAATCACATAAGCATTTTCAGGTAAAGTACATGAATGATCCCAGCAAAAGTCAGCTTTTAACTCAATCTGATTACTTTCATCACCAGCATCAATGGAATTTTTTATGAGATTGATCAGGACTTGTTGAAATCTTTGTCGATCCACATTAATAAACACCTTATCAGGAATATCCTTCAATACGGTTGGCAATTGTTTCAGATCGTTATGTAATAATAATAGCGTATCGTCAATCAATTCAGATAAATTTATGGGTTCAATATTAAAATCCTGTTGTTTGCCAAAGTCTTTTAAAGTGTTGACAATTTTGTGTGCCCGCATGGTTTCAGTGTCAATTTGTTCCAGCCAATCAACTAATAAGTCCCGGTCTGCACTATCCAGTTCTTCCTTTAATAATTGACAGGAAGAAAGAATATTCCCCAGAGGATTATTTAATTCATGGGCAACACCAGATATGAGCACACCCAGCGATGCAAGTTTTTCGGTATGTAATAATCTTTTTTTTCGCAAATCCAGTTCATAAAGCATGCGATTAAACGCATTAGTGAAGGTTATAATTTCCTGCTCATTGCTATCGACTTCAAGCTGTTCAAATTGTCCCTGGGCGATGGGCTCTAAATTGTTTTCCAGCTCTCTCAGAGGCTTTACAACCAGTTGACTGAGCCGAAATCCAATAAGTACAGTAATCAGTGCAGTAATAAAAATTGCGCTGGCTAAAGTCCATTGAGTCGTATTTAATGAATGTAGTAGAGACTTTCTTTCCTGTAAGGCAAATTTATCGGCAATCGTTGATAATTTATGCCCAAGTGGACGTATGGAACTGGCCATAACCTCTTTTTGTGAACGCTCCCATTGTTCCCAGTACTTTGTGAGAAGAATTTGGTAACTGCCTAATGATTTCTGCAGATGATCTAAGTCAATTTTAGATCCTTGACTGGAAAAACTGTTACGATTTTGGTTCAGATTATTGATGGCTTCCCGGGTAAAAAGAAGAATACTTTCCAGTTCATCTTTGTTGTGATAGAGAAACAGATTCTTTTCATGACGCCTCATTTCAAGTATGTCATCTTTAAAATTAGTGATAGCAACGCCTTCTTTCACCTGTTGTTGTAAATAGAGAAGATTAAAAAAAGCGAATAAACACAGCAAGACAATAAAAATTGCCAACAGGTAGAAGGCTCTTGAGGTTTTATGTCGTATGCTATTCATCTGAATTCTTGGCGTTTTTGACAGTTTTATCATATTGAAAAATGCAATTGTTTCACACTGAAACCGTCTTCGCAAATATTCACTATGAGCTGTTTGAATCAATATATCATTATTGAAACACAGGTGATGCAATTTGCAACACTGCTTATTAGTCAAAATATTAGTAGATTAGAATAAAATATTTATTTAATGTTTCAGAATGCAACAGTGCTTTTTCTTGCCTATTATATTATTACAATATTGTTACAAAAAAACAGTAGCTTACTTGCTTGTTCCTAGTGGCATGATATTTGCTTTGTATAGAGAATTATAAATAATTCTTTCTATAAGGCACAAAAAAATGATTAAAAGTTTAAGCAAAATACTCAATGGTTTATCCTCACAATATGCGGATGAATACCTCTCCTCTTGTGAAAAAGATCGAATCCTCAGCAACAGTCCGGTTAAAGAAAAACAGATTATTCATTCAACTCAACCCAATATTCTCTTGCCTGCCGGGCTAAGACGTGAAAAAAAACACATTGCTCTGCTATGTAATGATACAACGAATCAGAATGTCATAAATTATGTTCTGGGAAATGCCAATGATTGCGCTGTAGATATCCTTTATCACGGAGCTCATAAAATTATTCCAGCTAAGTCATTTTATACTCAGGCTCGTTCTAGTTTTTCTGACAATAAAATTGATGTCAGTATTGTTAAATTAATTAATGATTCCATTGATGATATTAAAGATTATTTGATGAATCAGCGAGCCCTCCAGTATCTGGTGACAGATTCACATGATCAGTTAATGAGCAATTTTTTGAGCAATAAAACGATTACAAAACAGCTCCAGGTTCCTATTGTTTTGATTAATTAAGAATACTATTGGGATATTTAATATTAGTTTTAAGAGAGATTTGATGAAAAATAAAATTAAAGAGCAAAAAAAGAAAATTATAGCTGGATTTGTGTTTCTGGGATTGGCCTTATTTATGACCACAGTGGTTCCCACTATTCAGGTGGCATGGGTCATGGGTTTATTAATTCTGACCATTTATTTATTCGCTTTTGAAGTAGTGGATGTGGATGTGACGGCAATATCGATTATGGTCTTGCTTGGATTGTCGACCTTATTTGCGCCTGTTATGGGCCTGGAAGCGGGCCTGGTATCAACTGATAAGTTATTTAACGGGTTTTCAAGTAATGCTGTTATGTCGATTATTGCAGTGATGATCATTGGTGCTGGTTTGGATAAAACCGGCATGATGAGCAAGGTGGCTACATTTATTTTGAATGTGGGTGGCACATCAGAAAAACGAATCATTCCCATTGTCTCCAGTACCGTAGGTATTATTTCCTCGTTTATGCAAAATGTGGGAGCTGCGGCATTGTTTATTCCAGTGGTCAGTAGGATATCAGCCCGTTCCGGCTTGCCGATGTCTCGTTTGTTGATGCCTATGGGCTTTTGCGCCATTTTGGGAGGTACCGTCACCATGGTGGGATCATCACCATTGATCCTGTTGAATGATTTGATCTTAACGTCCAATCACGCCTTGCCAGAAGCTCAGCAAATGGAAACCTGGGGATTGTTTTCAGTGACGCCTGTTGGTTTGGCATTGGTTTTTACGGGTATCGTTTATTTTGTAATAGCGGGTCGTTTTGTTTTACCCAAAATGAGTGAAAAAGCGGATGCCAGTAGTGCGACTAACACTATGGATTATTTCCAGAATATTTATGGGATTGATTATGCCCTGTTTGAAGTAGTTGTTCCGGTAAACAGTCCCCTGATCGGTCATGTTTTAAATGATATTGAACAAAAAGAGCACATTCGAATTATTGCAGCGATTAAAGGTAATACCAAGGATGTTACGATTGGACCCAATGGTGTTGCCAGAGATTATACCATTGAAGCCAATACCGTTTTAGGAATTCTGGGTTCTGAAAATTTCATTAATGATTTTGCTCGTGATTACAAACTTGAAGTAAAAGATGATCTGGAATACTTCTCTGAAACTTTGTCGTCATCACGTTCCGGTGTTGCCGAAGTGGTTATTCCTCCTGGCTCTCAATTGATTGATAAATCAGCTCGCGATATCTGGTTAAGAAAAGTGTATGGTCTGGCCATGGTTGCTTTGCACCGTGAAGGTGAAACTTTAGGTGCTGGTGAAGGTATTCGTGATTTACCCTTACAGGCCGGTGATACTCTGGTTGTTCATACCCTGTGGACCAATCTGGATCGCATAACAAAAGATAAAAACTTTGTCGTGGTAACCACTGAATATCCTCATGAAGAAACTCGCCCACATAAAGTGGCCTGGGCAGGTTTATTCTTTGCCATTGCTCTAACAATGGTGTTATTTACCGATTTAAAATTATCAGTGGCTTTATTGACGGGTGCAATTGGTATGATCCTGTCAGGTGTAATTAAAATTGATGAAGCCTATGAAGCTGTTTCCTGGAAAACCGTGTTTCTCCTGGCCAGTTTAATTCCTTTAGGTCTTGCAGTAGAAACATCAGGTACGGCCAAATGGATTGCTGATCAGACCTTATTGGTCGTTGGAGACATGCCTATATGGGTTATTCAGGCTTCTGTTGCTGTATTGGCAACATTCTTTACCCTGGTGATGTCCAACGTTGGGGCGACCGTTTTATTAGTGCCTTTAGCCGTTAATATTGCCCTGGGTGTGGGTGCTAACCCTGCGGTATTTGCCTTAACTGTTGCTATTGCAACCTCCAACTCATTCCTGATCCCAACCCATCAGGTCAATGCCTTAATTATGGGACCTGGCGGTTATAAGGTGCCTGATTTTATGAAGGCGGGTGGGATCATGACTATATTGTTTTTAGTGGTCATGATGATCATGATGACCCTTGTTTTTTAAAAACCAGCCAATAAATACAGTCAATACTGTCTAATCATGAATAGTATTGACTCATTACTAAAAATAATTTTATGAAATTTATGACTTATTTAAAAAAAATACGAATTCCTTTTATTATTGCCTTATGCCTTATGCCTTATGCCTTATGCCTTATGCCTGATTCCTCTGCAACTATTTGCTTCTGAAGGGGG
>CBDTVA010000195.1:0-5693 GCA_965363935.1 uncultured Gammaproteobacteria bacterium
TTTGTCATAAAAGTCGATCATTTTCTTATTTTTCAGCAAGCCGGGCAAAAAATTCGGGGGCATAACTCGGGACTTAAGTCATCAATAATATAAAAATATTCATATTCGATAAATGTCTGGAAACATTTAAATCTCTGTTTTTTCTATGTGTTTTTCAAGCTGGAAAAAACTGAATTTCTTAAAAATAACGTATCATGAATCTGACTGATAGTTTCAATTAATTTTTAAAATAATAACTTATTTTAGATATATGGAATACATTTTGAGATAAAATATCTTGCTGTATCGCTACAGATCAGATTATTCCTACAAAAAATTCACTGAAGATACTATTTTCATTTTAAGCAAATAGTTTACAGAAGTGGTCAATAAATAAACAACCTATAACCTATAACCTATAAAATGCAGGTTTTTTGTTTAAGTATTAAATTTAAAATAGAGTGATTTAAAGAATAATCAACAGCCAGATCAATCAGGTGAACACCCTTTGTTTGCAGGCAGTTTTGCAAAGTAGTACAAAATTCTTCGCAACTGTCAGGTCGATAGCCAAAAGCACCATAACTTTGTGCATATTTTACAAAGTCCGGATTATTATAATCCAGACCAAAATTATCAAAACCTAAACCTTCCTGTTTCCATTTAATCATGCCATAGGCATTATCATTTAAAATAATCACAACAAGGTTTAAGTTTATTCTGACAGCCGTTTCCATTTCCTGCGAGTTCATCATAAAGCCGCCGTCACCACAGACTGCAATGACTTTTTTTTCCGGATTTATTAATTTTGCCGCAATAGCTGATGGCAGTCCTGCCCCCATAGTTGCCAGAGCATTATCCAGTATCAAAGTATTTGACTGATAGCAAGGATAATTGCGTGCAAACCAGATTTTATAGACACCATTATCCAGAGTTACAATGCCATCATCAGGCATTTGTTCCCGGATAATATTAACCACCCGCTGTGGTAAAGCAGGGAAACGATTGTCAGCAGAGTATTTGGATAAATGAGTATCAACCTCTTGTTTTATTTTATTAAAATAAGACAGATCCCAATTACTATTATCCTCAATTTTATCGGAAATTCGCTTAACTGATGTCGAGATATCACCTACAACATTTAATTGCGGAAAGTAAACATCATCAACCCGATTAGGAAAAAAATTAACGTGGATAACCTTTTTACCACCTTCTTCCATTAGAAACGGGGGTTTTTCCACGATATCATGGCCCACATTAACAATCAGATCGGCTCTATTAATCGCGCAATGTAAAAAATCATGATCAGACAGGGCCGCAGTACCTAAAAATTGTGGATGACGCTCATCAACCACACCTTTTCCCATCTGGGTGCTGAAAAAACGGATTCCCGTGGTTTCAATAAAATAGCATAGAGCTTCTTGAGTGGGTTTTCTGTTTGCGCCTGCACCAATGAGTAATAGGGGCATTTTTGCCTCTTCAATCATTTTAGCGGCCGCTTGTATCGCTAATTCATCCGCATCAGGGCGTTTATAATGTGTAACTTCAAAAATTCGCTCATCGGCTTCCTCTGCGGCAATATCTTCCGGCAATTCAATATGCACTGCACCCGGTCTTTCTTCCATGGCAAGACGAAATGCCTCTCTGATAGATGAGGGAATGTTATTTGCGTTTACAATTTGTCGGGTGTATTTTGTGATGGGTTTCATCATATGGACAATATCAACAATCTGGAACTGGCCTTGCTTGCTTTTTTTAATCGGCTTTTGCCCGGTAATCATCATCATTGGCATTCCCCCTAGCTGAGCATACGCAGCAGCGGTGACCAGGTTGGTTGCTCCGGGTCCCAAAGTTGACAGGCAAACGCCGGGTTTTCCTGTCAGCCTGCCATAAGTGGCTGCCATAAAGCCTGCGCCCTGTTCATGACGGGTTAATATCAACCTGATTGATGAGTTTTTTAAAGAATCCAGCAGATCCAGATTTTCCTCTCCAGGTATACCAAAAATAAATTCTACCTGCTCATTTTCTAATGCCTTAACCAATAAATCAGATGCTTTCAAGGGATATCACCTTACAGAGTTTTTAAACTTTTTTGTCGGGCAACGGCTGCAGGTGCCCTAACTCAATCTACAATAAACACTCAACAAATACAGAGAAGAAGTAAAATATTATATTATTTCGTCAAAAATCAGTTAAAATTAATGCAAATAATCAACGAGTCAAAATACGCCTGTTATGTCTGATATTGAAAACCGCATTATGGAGCTGGAAATAAAAAGCGCTCACCAGGAAGAAACCATTGAACAGCTCAACCAAATAGCTATTGAACAGCAAAAAACCGTCAGTGAGCTTACCCGCCATATGGAACAGCTGAAAGATAAGATAAGTATTTTACAGGAAAGTAATAGCAAAGACCTGCCTGAACCACCACCACCTCACTATTAACCTGATTTAGCTACTCAGGGTGTTAAGACCCGGACGTGTAACTCCGTTATCATACCCTGGCTTTTTCTGCTTCAGTTTTAAGGCCTAATTTCTTAAAGATCATGGCTGCAGGACAGAAACCGGTAAAAGAACTCTGAAACAAATTAACTCCTACAAAACCGGTAAACCAAAGCCAGTTAATATTATGATAAATTGCCAGCAAAAGCGATATGGTCACAAACAAACCAGCCATTGCGGTTACTGCACGTTCTATTGTCATTTTTTCGACCCCTGTAGATGTTAATAGTAAATGTAATGATATCTGAAAAATCGTATCCCGGGATACAGTTTTTTCGCTTGTTTAATGTCAGTATACCTTTTATTGAATCGACAGAATAATATTTTCTAATATCGCCACTATATCCGGCCTGAGTCCGGCCTGAAATATATTGACAGCAGACTATTTGGAGCCCAATATAAATATCGCCATACCCAGCCAGCTTATTATCAGTAAAAGCCATGGTAACCATTGACTTTTACATTTAATTTCCTCATGCGTTATTGTTTCTCCAGCAGTATTGCTTTGCTGCTTTTGGGTAAATTTCTTTTTTAATTTACCCAGCTCGTGCGCTTTGCCTTTTTGTTGCTTTTTATATTCTGCAATTCCTTTTTGTATCCCCTGAGCTATCAGTCTGGTTTGCTCCTTGGCTTGATGGGGTCTCTGAATCCCCTTAGAAATTTTCATAGCCTCATCAATTGTTTCAGATGATGCTTGTTTAATTTTCTTGTATTTAGGCATTATATTATTTAAACGATTAGTTAAGGTAATTTATAGCTGCTCATAAAGGGTACACCTTTACACTATGATAAGTAAACATTCATTGAAACGAAAAAGGCCCGGACAATCAGTCCGGGCCTTCTTTTTTTGAGCAGGCAAACTTCTGCCCGCAGTTTTAGCGTCTAGTTACGAGACAGACTCAACCCCCGATCCGGTCTGGATAAGTCATGACAAGCAGAGCATTCCTTGCCTTCCTTTTCCACATGCCTTTGATGAACCTCGACAAACTCACGGTCTCTGGCAGAGGTCTCATTTCCATGACACTGACTGCAGATATTGTCCAGATTACCATTAAGGTTCGTCACCCGAGTGCTGCTGACTACACTCGGTAATGTCCTTGGACCATACCCCAGTGCATCCATATCCATTCTTAGGGGACCACCACTCAAACCACTATGACAGGATCCACATCCAGTGGAGCCGCCCAGTGCGTTGTCTTTAGTTTCAACCCCGTGGTTAATGGTCTGATAGGTGAACACCGGAACAACCGTTGTATCTGCTGGCATCTCCAGATCACCCGGCAAGCCAGCACATGCGGTGCTGCTAGACGCATTGACTTCGTCCAGACCAAGCCCGACCGCCACTGCACGACAGAAACTGCCAGTATGGAAGAACTCGTAAGTTGAATGCCCAACCAGGGTGTTATCCAGATCATTACGTGCCAACTTGCCCCAATGTTCTTTCATGGGGTAAATCTTGGCGTTGGCACTGGTCACATTGCCATTGGGCTCGCCCAGTACAACCGCAGGGTCACCAGCGTTAAAGTTGCCCGCGAAACTTGCAGCAACATTTGCATCCAATGGGATGGTGGGAACACCGTCAAGTGACTCACCCAGGTAATAGACTTCACTAGTACCATCAAACCAGGTGTAGACAGGTATGATTTCTTCCGTACCGAGACCTCCTTTATCTTCCCGGGGCAGCCATCCGCCACGACCGTTGCATGCGGTGGCCGTTGGATGTGGATCCTGCCAGTCACGTGCTGTCTCTGTACCAACGCTTGCCTTGGCGTACGCCGGAATATGACAGGTCTGACAGGCAACCCTGGTAGCGTGCTTATCTTTACTGTTACCTCGAGTGTTACTAAAATCACCGTGTGGTTGAGTACTATGGCAACCACTGTTCTCACAGGTAAACCGCTCAGACACGTCACTTGGTCTCAGGTCGAGACCACGACCACGCATCCGATGACCTTCCCCGTTGTTACCGACAGCTTCGTGGCAATCCGCGCAGGCAAGGTTTTCACCGTCAGGACTCATGTGCATATCCAACGCAAGACTGGGATTCGCATTTTCCTTTGACAAATCACCTCGCTTGGTTCCATCGCCACCACCTGAAGTAGCATGGCAGTTGAGACAGGACTGACGTGTTGTCCGATGCACATTTTGCGCTGCTGCCAGCGTGGTAAGCGACATCGATGCCATGGGCACAGTTGCAGGTAAGGTATCACTCCCGGCTGGCAGGAACTGAAAATCCAGAGTACCGGGAGTGACATTTGGTATACCGGAAAATCCACTGCGAACCACCACGTCACCATCACTTCGAACCAGACTGCCGTCAGGGTTTTCCAGAATATTCATCAGTACCAGATCGGAGAAACCTTCACCGTTTTCTGTCCAGTCAGGAAAACGTTTGTAGACCTCCTGGTGGCAGGTCAGACAGTCAATGTTGGCCAGTTGTTTATGAGCTTCTACCGAGTCAGGTGTCAGTTTTTCAAAGTCTGACTGAGCCATTGGAAAACGACCATTGCCTACGTGGCAAGCAGCACAGGTAAAGCGTGGCGAGTTCTCGACAGTACCACAGTAGGTATTGATACCTGCGGCTACCAAATCAGTGGCTGCCTGAGCAGGTTGTTTACCTGCTGACGCGAAGCTCATCGGGATATTGGTTACCTCCGGAAAAGCACCACCTTGCTGGTAGTGCACGGAACCGTGCATATCGAGTGACTCATTCTTGTGACATGCTACACAGACTTCGGGGCCGGTATAATCGGTTATTTCACAGTGCTCCTGAATCGCAGATGTACAGGCCACAGGAGGTAAATCGGAGATAACAGCCATAGTCGCGTCGCTACCACTTGCACCCTCATTATCCATTACCGTCAGGGTGACCGTGTAAGTTGCAGCACTGGTATAGATGTGGCTCGGATTAGCCTGACTGCTAGTGCCGCCATCACCGAAGTTCCACGTATAGGAAGCGATGCTGCCATCAGAATCAGCAGAACCTGAACTGCTAAAATTTACAGAAACGTTAGTGGTTTCTGCATAAGGCCCATTGGCATTGGCTGTTGGGGGAGAATTTACAAGCGGATCGGAGATCGCCGCAGTCGTTGAGTCACTCACGCTTGCACCCTCATTATCCCTGATCGTCAGAGTAACCGTGTAAGTCGCAGCACGTGTGTACGTGTGACCTGGATTAGCCTGATTGCTGGTGCCGCCATCACCGAAGTTCCACG
>CBDTVA010000196.1:0-5689 GCA_965363935.1 uncultured Gammaproteobacteria bacterium
TTAATCAAAGGACTCCCGGAATTTTAAGCGGAATTGTCCTATTAGACTATGTCAGTATAGCCAGAATTACAATAATAATGATTTGCAGAATTAGCTTTTATCATCGTTGATTCCGTAGTAGAGTTAAGTTAACTATTGCGCACAGAGAAATACCGCAATGCTGCCGCAAGGCTAAAATAATCAATGCTGCTACTGTCTACAAATGTGATCTGGCACATCTATAATCTGGCACCACAATGCGAACCTTACAATGAAAGCACTTGACGCTAATGTTTTATATAAAACCTGTAAGCTTTCCAGTCTCGATTTTGAGACCACCGATGAGCTTAAAGAACTGAAAGAAATTGCCGGGCAGGATCGTGCCCTGGAAGCCCTGCGTTTTGGTGTCGGGATTCGGCACGAAGGTTATAACATCTTTGTGATGGGTCCATCCGGTATGGGTAAATCCTCTGCCTCACGACAATACTTAGAACAGCAGGCTGCAGATAAAAATCCCCCGGATGACTGGTGTTACGTCAATAACTTTGCACAGGCGCAAAAACCAAAACTGCTCAGGTTGCCGGCAGGCATGGGAAAAGTTTTCCGCGAGGATATTAAGGAGTTAGTTGATGATCTGTTAAGTGTTATGCCTTCGACTTTTGAATCTGATCAATACCGCATTCGCAATGAAGAGATTGGGCTGGATCTTGAAGAGCGACGTGAAGATGCCTTGAAGAAACTTTCAGAAGAGGCGGAATTACATGATATACGTCTGGTCAGAACTCCGCGAGGTTTTTCATTTCAACCCATGAAAAATGGCAAGACACTGACACCAGAGGAGTATTTAAGTCTTGAGGAAGCAGAAGGGAAGAAAGTCCAGGAGATTATTGCCGTTCTGCAAGAAAAACTGGAACAAATTATTCGACAGTTTCACCAGTGGAAACGAGCTTCCAAGCAGAAAATACGTGAACTAAATCGTGAAGTGGCCATGTCTGCGGTAGGCATGCTTATTGATGACCTGAAAACAAAATACCAGGAATTTCCGGCAGTAGGTGATTATCTCTATGCCCTTAAGCAGGATGTCATCAATCATACCAGTGATTTTCTCAATGCGGAGGCAAGGGCTGCGGAGGGCGGGGATGCGGCGTTGAATATGGCAAGCTTTGGTCCCTACAAGGTCAATCTTCTGGTTGATAATAGCGAACAAAAAGGCCTGCCGGTCATCTATGAAGACGAACCAAGCCTGGACAAGCTGGTTGGGCGAGTCGAACACATTTCCCAGATGGGCACCCTGATCACTGATTTCAGATTAATTAAACCCGGGGTCCTGCATCGTGCTAATGGCGGTTTCCTGATTTTAGATATTGTAAAACTGCTCACCCAGCCCTATGCCTGGGAGGGTTTGAAGCGGGCGCTGTCTAATCATGAAATAAGGATTCAATCCTTAGCTCAAATGCTGAGCATCGTCACTACCGTTTCCTTAGAGCCTGAACCCATTCCGCTGGATATCAAGGTGGTACTGCTGGGCGATCGGCTGATGTTTTATCTGTTGCTTGAGTATGATCCGGAATTCCCGGAGTTGTTCAAAGTGGCAGCTGACTTTGAAAATAGCATGGATTTCTCCGATGAAAATCAGGCAATCTATGCACAAATGATTGCCACTATTGTGCGCCGTAAAAAACTGCTGCCTTTTGCCCGCGAAGCGGTAGCAAGGATTATTGAGCACAGTGCGCGTCTGGCCGGTGACGCCGAAAAACTCTCCAATCATTTGTTGAGCATTAGCAATCTCATGTGTGAAGCAGACCATTGGGCCGCTAAGTCTGAATGTTCGGTGGTTGAACGGAAACACGTGCAATACGCCATTGATGCACAAATTCGGCGTGCCGATCGATTGAGGGAAAGGATCTATGAAGAAATCAAACGCGGCACCATTCTGATTGATACCGTTGGTGAAAAAGCCGGCCAGGTCAATGGTCTTGCTGTTGCGGATCTCGGTAATTTTAGCTTTGCTCAAGCCTTTCGAATTACCGCTACAGCCCGATTAGGACATGGCGAAGTGGTTGATATTGAACGTGAAGTAAAATTAGGAGGGGCGATTCACAGCAAAGGAGTGTTGATTGTGTCGTCATTCCTGGGCGAACGCTATGCCAAAAATCAACCGCTTTCCCTTACAGCGAGTTTGGTATTCGAGCAATCCTACGGCAATGTGGAAGGCGATAGTGCTTCAGTAGGTGAGTTGTGCGCACTCTTAAGTGTCCTTGCCGATGCACCCGTTCGTCAGTGCATGGCTGTAACGGGGTCAGTAAACCAGCACGGGCAGGTGCAGGCCATTGGCGGGGTCAACGAAAAGGTTGAAGGCTTTTTTGATATTTGCCTGTTAAAAGGACTCACGGGTGAGCAAGGTGTGATCATACCGGAATCCAATGTTAAACATTTAATGCTGCGATCTGATGTGGTCGCTGCTGCTAAAGCAGGGAAGTTTCACATTTATCCGGTGAGTACGGTGGATGAAGCCATTGAATTATTGACCGGTATCAGTGCCGGTGAATTGAATGAGAATGGGTGTTATTCTGAAGGCAGTATCAACGCCAGAGTGCAATTGCGTTTGCAGGAACTGGTAAAATTGCGCCATGAATTTGGTTCGTCTGAAAAAGATTCTAATAATAAAAATTGATGATGAAATGTTTGATTTCAAGTTTGTCAGGAAAGTGCGGGAGTTTTTTACTGCTCACTATCAACCGAAAGCGGTATACGAGTCAATATAAATTCTTTAGTAATTAATAAGTTATTGACTATTTCAGAGGGAGCAGGAAGTCTGAACGTGGCCACAATCACGATACTGTACTATAATTTAAATAGACAGAGGATATTTATATAGGGAGGTTTAGTATGAATACTACATGGGTTCTTATTGCTAATGGTAGTGAAGCGCGTTTGTTCGAGAAACAAAATAATCCATTACATTTATCCTTGATAAAGCAATTCAGTCATCCGCAAAGCAGAGACAAAGGTCTGGATCTGGCGACTGACCGGGCAGGCCATTTTAATGGCGATACCAGCAAGGCCGCTCATGGTTCTTTTAATGAAGCCACTTCACCGAAACAATATGAATTAGAACGTTTTGCTCAGATTTTAAGCAATGAACTGGATGCTGCTCGTAATGAAAATCGATATAATAAATTAATCCTTGTTTCATCGCCGCATTTTCATGGTCTGCTTAATAAGCATATGAATGGAAATGTGACCAAAATGGTGGCTAAGCACATTGAAAAAGATTATACAAAGTTAAAAGCTGAAGAACTGTTAGAAAGGATTCGCTGAGATTTATTCGGTTTTTTATCAAACCAGGCATCGCAGCACAATAAGTTATGCTGCAATGATTCCTGGTTTTTTTTTCGTGTAATCTTTGGCATAAAAATCGAAATCTGAAATGTCCGTAGGATGACAGGACGAACTGTTTAGGGGGTAGTATTATATTTGCCAGCTTGCAAAATAATACTGTCCAGATAGTCTTCAATGTGGATCCCATAGGCACCATGGGAGAGTGATTTTTTAATGACATAGGGTGTATTCGAATAGTTCATATCACCTTTTTGCAGGTCGATAATGCGTTCATTTTTTGCTTGCTTGTCAGACCCCAGAACCAGTAGAATTTTTGGTTTGATACCATCATCATTACTCACTTCGATAATAATACCCACTTCTCCGGTATTCATTTCCACCAGACTGCCAGGGGCATAGATGCCGATAAAATGAATAAAATGGCCTAAAATGTTTTTATCGAACAGCGTGTTTTTGCATTGGTAGATATGCCGGCAGGCATCCAGTGTGGTCATTCCCTGACTATAGGGTTTGTCAGATATCATTGAGTCATAGGCTTCAATAATACTGATAATTTTGGCATTATAAGGGATGCGCTCTGCTGTAATGCCTCTGGGATAACCGGAGCCATCAAGGCGCTCATGATGACAATAGGCCACATCGACTGCGCCTGGATAAATTCCTGATTTGCTAATGAGCAGTTTTTTCCCATATATAGGATGTTTCTGCATTATTTTGATTTCTTCCTCAGTCAGGCTGCCCTGTTTGAGCAAAATTTCTTTTGGGATCTTCATCTTGCCTACGTCATGAAGTAATCCGCAGATGCCAATATTCTGTAGTTCCAGTTCACGAAAGCCCAGCTCTCTGCCCAGGGCAATGGCGTAAATGCAGGTTCTCAGAGAATGTTCGGCGGTATAATTATCTTTATGGCTGATCTGGGTGAGCCAGACCAGGGCCGTATCATTGCGCAATATGCTGTCAACGCAGTCATCCACCACCTGGTTGACCTTTTTGATATCTAATTCTCCACTCAAACGTATGGAATCCAATATTACACTGGTATGAGAGCAGGCATCCTTATAGGCGGAGCGGACGGTTGTCAATTCCTGATCAATAGGAATTTTATTGATATAGATAACTCTTTCCTGCAAGAGTTCCTGTGAAGTGCGCTGATGATCCTGTTCCAGATGCCATTTTTGTTTGGCCGCCCGGACATAGACGTATTCACACTGCTCCTTGAGAGCATGAAGTTCATCCAGGGTGTTGATCTGAAAGCCCTGATAGATGAAATCAGTATCTTCCCAGGGACGATCAAGTCGAGTAACAAACATACCCAATTCAAGTAAATCAACAGAGCGTTTTAATTCAATGTATTCGGAAGAAGTGAGTTCAGCCATTAAGTTGTGTCAGGATTATTTTCAAACTGATAACAGCATAGCAGTTAAAATGATATAATTCTAATATCCTGTTTATTTACCCCGGCCACTCCAAATTAAATTCATATAAAACATGATGTTAGACAAATTCTTATCCACTGAACAATTATTGCAACAATGCTCAATCCGTGTATCAAAGCGGGCTAAATATATGCGTTTGAGTATTTCATTAGAAAAAGGACTTGTTGTGGTGATTCCCAAATCCATAAGCAAGCGGCAGGCTGCAAAGCTGATTCCTGAATTTGTGATGGATAAACAATACTGGATTAATGATACGTTTAAGAAGTTGCAGGCTCAGAAACAACTAAAACCCTCAATTGAGCAGTGTCAATTACCTGAAACAGTGTCTCTGCTGGCTTTAGAACAGGTTTTTAGCATTACTTATAGACACTTGCCTGACCGTCGATTAACCTTATTGCATCAGACTGAATGCCAGTTAGAAATCAGTGGTGACCTGCAAAATAGAAAAGTGATATTTGCATTGCTGGAACAATTTTATAAAGAGTATGCTCGATTTTACTTACAGCAGCGCCTCACTCAACTCAGTAAGGAATCGGGTCTGGCTTATAATCGCATGACCATTCGCGCGCAAAAGACACGCTGGGGAAGTTGCTCCGCGAAAAAGAATATTAGTCTTAATTATCGATTATTATTTATTAATAAAAGTTTAATGGATTATATTTTACTGCATGAACTGGTTCATACTGTTCATATGAACCACTCGAAAGCTTTCTGGTCATCGCTGGAATTGATGATGCCGGATGCGCGTAATAGAGACCAGCGGGTTAACCAGATTACAAAGTCCCTTCCCTGTTGGATATTCTATAAATAATGGTCTTCAAAGAATTGTTTTTCAGCATGCTTTTCTGTTGACCTTTTTTTATGACCTTTTTCTTTATATTCCTTTACTTCAAGGGATTATTCTTCAGAATTAGTCCAGATATTCCTGGTGA
>CBDTVA010000197.1:0-5681 GCA_965363935.1 uncultured Gammaproteobacteria bacterium
CAATTTTCGGTAAAAATGCTGCAAAAGCCTGCACCGATCCTTCACCCACCGATTGTCTTTGAGAAATGACCTGTTTTAGTACGGGATCAGTTTCATACGCCATGTTGTACACTTCAAGCAGGTTTTCGGCGTAGCCTGGTGCAGAGAGAGCTGCTATAAGAGCAGAGGCAGTAATTGCCAGGGCAAGATTACTGTGAATAAACCTCTTTTTATCACTTTTATTAAGATAAGTCATTTTGATCAGCATATCCTGTTTCATCTATTATTATTCCGTATTAAGCACCAGTATTACGCCACTGGACAAAAGCACAACCAACTCCGGCACAGATTAAAATCCTTAAGGAAGAGATGGGTAACTATATATAAAAGTAAACAATTTTCCAGAAACAGTCAATAGTAATAAAGTAATTTAATAAAAAAACATTGAATTTTTAATTGCTTAGAATACATATTTAAAAAAATTATCGGTTCTTCTCAGCTTTGTTGAGTGTTCTTGTTGTAGGTTGGGTTAGGCTGCATTAATCCAACTACGCATTCTTAATCGGCAAAGCTCTTATTTATTTTCTAGCTTTTTGCTTCCAGATCATCGAGATAACGTTCAGCATCCAATGCGGCCATACAGCCGGTTCCCGCCGAAGTGATAGCCTGACGATAGACATAGTCAGAAACATCTCCGGCGGCATAAACACCTTCGACACTGGTCATAGTGGCATTGGCATCAGAACCTTTTTGGGTTTTAATATAGCCATGATCCATGTCTAATTGGCCCTGGAAAATACCCGTATTGGGTTTATGACCAATGGCAATAAAGACACCCATGGTTTCAATTTCTTTAGTGGAGCCGTCCTGAGTGTTTTTTAACCGCACTCCGGTAACACCGGCATTATCACCCAGTACTTCATCAAGGGAAGCGTTCCATTCAATGTTAATATTGCCAGTTTTGGATTTTTCGATAAGTTTGTCAGCCAGAATTTTTTCCGAGCTGAATTTATCACGGCGATGCACAATAGTTACTTCAGAGGCAATATTGGATAAGTAAATGGCTTCTTCAACTGCTGTATTGCCACCACCAATAACCACAACCTTCTGATTTTTATAAAAGAAACCATCGCAGGTGGCACAACCGGAAACACCGCGCCCTTTAAAGGCTTCTTCTGAATCGAGTCCCAGATAACGTGCGGATGCGCCCGTTGCGATAATCAGCGCATCACAGGTGTAGGTGCCCGAGTCACCGCTGAGAGAGAAAGGCCGTGGAGATAAATCCACTTTATTGATGGTATCAAAGACGATTTCAGTATTAAAACGCTCTGCGTGTTTGCGCATTCTTTCCATTAAATCCGGTCCCTGGAGACCTTCCACGTCTCCGGGCCAGTTATCCACTTCTGTGGTGGTCATTAATTGCCCGCCTTGCTCCATACCGGTGATCATTACCGGATTAAGATTGGCACGTGCAGCATATACGGCTGCAGTATAGCCAGCAGGGCCAGTTCCAAGGATTAACAGTTTGCAGTGTTTGGCATCACTCATGAAGACTCCAGTTTAGTCACAAAAAGGTGGAAAGTTGCATAATATATTTTATAGTTTCATTATGGGGGCTGGGAAAATAAATTCCAAGCAGGAACATAATTTTTCAGCTCTGATTCATTTTAACAGCTTTGAGCGGCCTTAACAGCCTGAGCTAATACAAAAAGGCGATTAGTATGCGTATAGGTATACCAACAGAAATCAAACCCAGAGAAGGCCGTGTCGCACTGATACCTGATGCCGCCTCCCAGCTGATACATCAGGGGCATGAAGTCTTTGTGCAGAGTCAGGCAGGTGAGTTAAGCGGCTATGCAGATGATGATTATAAAAAACTGGGTGTCAGGATTCTGCCTGATGCCCGGTCTCTGTATGATACGGCGGAACTGCTTGTCAAAGTGAAAGAGCCTGTTGAACCGGAATTATCTTTATTAAAAAAAGAACACCTGCTGTTTTCCTATCTACACTTGGCGGCATTGCCTGAGCTGACTGCAAGGCTCTGTGAAATCGGCCTGAAAGCCATTGGTTTTGAAACGGTGCAGACAAAAGATAAAAAATTACCCTTGCTGGCGCCAATGAGTGATATAGCCGGACGTTTGTCAGTACATATCGGTACTCATTTACTGCATTCCTCGATGGGTGGCAAAGGTATTCTTCTGGGGGGTGTTCCTGCTGCCCAACGGGGCAAAGTGGTCATTATCGGAGCCGGTATGGCAGGTGGAAATGCCGCTCATGTGGCAGCAAACCTTGGCGCTGAAGTCATCGTTTTTGATAAAAATTATGACAAAATGGCCGCTATGCGTTCTCTGGGGCACAATGTCACGGCACTGTATCCGCATCGCTCCAGTATTCAGGAGCACATCAAAGAGGTTGACCTGCTCATAGGCGCAGTACTGGTGGTTGGTGAAAAAACTCCGCATCTGGTCAGTGCCGCCGACGTTCAGCGGATGCAGCCCGGCAGTGTGATAATGGATATTTCGGTGGATCAGGGCGGCTGTATTGAAACGACCCGTCCAACCACCTACGAGCAGCCTACATTCACTCAATATGGAATTGTTCATTTTGGTGTGACCAATATGCCCGGAGCTGTTCCCAGAACTGCGTCACAATCGTTATCTGCCAGTCTGCTACCGTACCTAACGGATCTGGCCAATTCTCCGCAGCGATTGTCCGAACCCCTGCAGGCAGGAGTTTATATTGATGCTGGAGAAATTATTCATCCTGCATTAAAATAGCGGCGCATTATCCTGCAATATCATTTAAATCTCCTTAATATAAAGAACACTAAATTTTGCCGCCATCTGTAAAAAAGAAAGCACAAACACGCACCCAAAAGAAACTTAAAGGCCGTTTGTCAGCTCAGAGTACAATTGCTAAAAAGCCGCTTTCGGCTCAGGTTATCCGGGGCATTAAGGAAAGTGTTTTTTTTCTGTTTATTGCCATCAGCCTGTATCTTTTTATTGCTTTATTTACCTATTCTCCGTCAGATCCCGGCTGGTCCCATAGTATTGCGGAAATCATCGATCCAGCCAGACTGCACAATAGCGGCGGAAAATTTGGTGCCTGGTTTGCAGATTTATTCCTTTATCTGTTTGGCTATCTTGCCTTTCTTTTCCCGGCGATGATTCTGTACAGCGGCTGGCTGGTTTATAAGGGCAGGGATAACGCAGAAGTCTTTCATGGCTGGCATTTCACTCTGCGCACCATGGGTTTTATTCTCACCATCATAGCCGGTGCCGGTATATCCAGTATGCATTTCACTCATCCATCGGTTATTTTTCCGCTCAATGCCGGAGGAATTCTGGGTCAGGTTGTTTCAGAACAACTGCAGCAATTATTCAGTTTTGTCGGCACAACTCTGATATCACTGACCCTGTTTCTTATCGGGATCACCCTGTTTACCGGCTTATCCTGGCTGTGGCTAATGGATAGTATTGGTGCAGCACTGTTCAATGGCAATCGCTGGCTGATCAATCGCTGGTATCAGTGGCGGGATAATGCGGCCCGCAAGAAAGCGCAACGGGAAGCTCTGAAAATAAGCAATTTTAATCAGTCCCGATCTCAGGCAGAAGAAAAACAACGTCTTAAAGAGCAGAAAAAAATACAAAAAGAAACGCTTCGGGCACAAAAAGTGGCTGAAAAAGAAGCCGCTAAACAGGAAAAAATGGCCAGAAAGGGACAACTTCCCCCTGGAGCAGGGCTGAAAATTGAACCCAGATTTACAGGCAGTCAGAAAAGCGATCGGGTAAATAAGGATAAACAAACCCAACTATTTAAACATGATGCCATTGATGGTTTGCCTTCACTGTCACTGCTGGACGCTGCGCAACCCTCCGGTCATGTGACTTCTCCGGAACAATTAGCCCACACGTCACGGTTGATTGAAGAAAAACTGGCTGATTACAACCTGCAGGTGGAGGTGGTTTCGGTAAGCCAGGGTCCTGTAATTACCCGTTTTGAACTTCAATTGGCACCTGGTATCAAGGCCAGCCAGATCACTAATTTGTCCAAGGATTTAGCCCGTTCCCTGCTGGTGATCAGTATTCGAGTGGTTGAAGTTATTGCCGGAAAATCCACTGTTGGTATTGAGATCCCCAACGAATACCGGGAAATTGTTTATTTCAGTGAGGTGCTTGGTTCCAAACAATTCGCGGATAGCAAGGCCAATATACCCCTTGGTCTGGGGCATGATATCAGTGGCCAGCCTATCGTCGCCGATTTAGCCAGAATGCCGCATTTGCTGGTGGCCGGTACTACCGGTTCCGGTAAATCAGTGGGGGTCAATTCCATGATACTGAGTATGCTGTTCCAGCTATCACCGGATGAACTGCGACTGATTATGGTGGACCCCAAAATGTTGGAATTGTCTATTTATGAAGACATCCCTCATTTACTGGCACCGGTAGTAACCGATATGAAAGAAGCTGCTAATGCCTTGCGCTGGTGCGTGGCGGAAATGGAACGCCGTTATAAACTGATGGCAGCCATGGGGGTGCGCAATCTGGCTGGTTTCAATAAAAAAATTACTGCGGCTATTGATTCCGGTGCACCCATTAAAGATCCTCTATTTACGCCTAATCCCCTGATGCCTGAAGAACAGGCACAGGAACTGGAAACTCTGCCTTTTATTGTTATCGTCATCGATGAATTTGCCGATATGATGATGATTGTGGGTAAAAAAGTAGAAGAATTAATTGCCCGTCTGGCGCAAAAAGCGCGTGCTGCAGGGCTGCACCTGATTATTGCCACCCAGCGCCCATCTGTTGATGTGATTACCGGTTTGATCAAGGCCAATGTGCCAACTCGTATTGCTTTTCAGGTATCCTCTAAAATAGATTCACGAACCATTCTTGATCAAATGGGCGCTGAAAACCTGCTGGGGCATGGTGATATGTTGTATTTACCTCCCGGTATGGGGTATCCACTGCGGGTTCATGGTGCTTTTGTCTCTGACAATGAAGTTCATGCTGTTGTGAAGGATCTGAAAAGCCGGGGCAAGGCGGAATATATTGATCAAATTTTATCAGGAGATGGGGTTTCGACGGGTGGTGTCATACCCGGTGATACAGAATCGCAAAGTGAATCCGATCCCCTCTATGATCAGGCGGTCGCCATTGTCACTGAAACCCGCCGGGCCTCAATTTCCGGTTTACAGCGGCGGCTTAAAGTCGGTTATAACCGGGCGGCACGTATGGTGGAGGATATGGAAGCCGCAGGCGTTGTAAGTGCGGTTCAATCCAATGGCCAGCGTGAAGTTATTGCACCACCACCCATTTGATCGTTTAGCTATTATTGTGAGTACATTCTGACACTAATGCTTAGAGTTCATTGATCCAAAACCGACGTGTTTCATTTTAGCCCGCCATTTCTTATCACCGACTCAATATTCCACCTTATTTTTTAGTGTTTTTTATTGCGAAAATCCTATATGTCGTCTATCTTTTCCATTAAGGGTTTTTAGCAAGATATAGGCGCGCTCTGGCGGCCGAACTCATTTACTTTGAGGTAAAAAAACAAATGAAATATGTTACACCAATGATGCAAAAGGGTTTCACACTGGTTGAGCTGCTGATTGTGGTGATTATCCTGGCGCTGTTAGCCGCGATTGTGGTACCCCAGTTTGCGTCCAGTACTGACGATGCAAAACTGTCATCACTGGA
>CBDTVA010000198.1:0-5671 GCA_965363935.1 uncultured Gammaproteobacteria bacterium
AAAATAGAAATTTAGTATTAATCCCTGTTTTTCCCCTTCTTCTTGATTCAATACCAAAATCAAAATCCCGAAAAATTCAGGGCTGAAAAGCCGATCCCGTTATACTAAAAAAACCAAAAAAAAATATGAGAAAATATTAAATACTCTGGCTGGTGGTAAACGTAAGGGACTCACAAAAGAAGAAAAACGGGTATTGCGCCTGTGGCCGAAAAATGTCACAAATAAAGAGCTGGCCAGGGCAAAAAAACGCTTGCGTTTTCAGTTAGGGCAGGCCGATAAATTTAAGGCAGGTTTGATTCGTTCCGGCAGTTGGAAACCCTATATCCTCAAGACCTTAAATGAAATGGGATTGCCCCGGGAGCTCGCGGCTTTGCCCCATGTAGAATCCTCTTTTAACTACAAGGCCTACTCGAAAGTAGGGGCTGCTGGAATGTGGCAGTTTACCCGGCCCACAGGTCGCCGTTATATGCGAGTGGATCATGTTCTGGATGAACGCCTGGATCCATTTATCGCAACCATATCAGCCGCACAATTACTGAAAAACAATTATTCTGTGACGGGCAGTTGGCCTTTGGCTATTACTGCATACAATCATGGCGCTGCCGGCATGCGCCGGGCAGCAAAGAAATTCGGCAGTAAAGACATCGCCTTGATTATACAAAAGTATAAAAGCCGCAGTTTTGGTTTCGCGTCGCGTAATTTTTATACCTCCTTTTTGGCGGCCTCTGATATCGACCGCAATCCGGGAAAATATTTTAAAAATATCCAGCTTAATCCACCGGTGGATTATGAATTTGTCAACCTGCCTGCCTATATCGGTGTGGATACGGTATTAGAAGCCTTTAATCTGGATAAATCCGCTTTCATGGATGCCAATCCAGCACTCAGAGCAGCAGTATTGAATGGTGATAAATATATTCCTAAAAGCTATGAATTGCGTATTGATCGTACCTCAGATGATGGGAGCACAAAGCGGGCAGCAGAAATTATCGCCAGTATTGAACCTGAACGACTGCACCAGAAACAAATAAAGGATCGATACCATCGGGTCAGAAAAGGACAAACCTTATCAATTATTGCCGCTCGTTATGGTCTTCGAGTGAGAGACTTGGTTGCTGCTAACAATATGCGAAATAAACATCATATCCGCATAGGGCAGGTTTTGGTATTGCCGCAGAAAAAACGTAAAAAGACAGCGCCTGAAGTCGTTGTTCATGAAAAAAAATCCCCGAAAACAGAACCCCTTGCTTTACCGGAAGACGGCATTTATATTGTCAAACAGGGTGATAATATTGATCGTATTGCCAGAAAAAATGCCATCAGTATTAAAAAATTACTAAGATTAAACAAGCTGAGTGACAAGAATAAAATTTATCCGGGACAAAAACTTGCCCTGATAAAACAGGAAGAAATAACGGCACAAATCTCTAAGCAAAAAAATATACAATTAGCTCAACTCGCTAAATCTTCATCCAGCCCGGAGCAGGAAGCACCGGAAGTAGTTGCCCCGGTCCTGGAGAAAGAAGAATCTAAAACCGCAACGGATGAACCAGTTGATAAAACAATACCGGATGAAGTGATTGATTCAGAAGATGAAGCAATGCTTAATAATATGCAAGAATCAATTGGTGACAATGTCATAAAAGAAGGGCAAACAGGGGCACTATCCAGTGAATTACAGGCCGATCCGAGTGATTACTCTGTCGGTGAGCAGAGTACAATTGAAATTCAGGCGGCAGAAACCCTGGGGCATTATGCTGAATGGCTGCAGATCAGAGCCAGTGATTTACGCCGTTTAAATCGAATACGCTATGGCAAACCTGTGCTGGTGGGAAAACGCTTAAAACTTAATTTTAGCAAAGTTACACCAGATGAATTTGAAGCTCGGCGCATTGCCTATCATAAAGTATTACAGGAAGAATTTTTTGAACAAAATCAAATTATTGGTTCAGATAAATATCGCCTTAGCCGGGGGCAGTCGGTCTGGAAGCTGACCCAGAAAACGTACAAAATACCTTTTTGGTTATTACGCCAATATAATCCGGATCTGGACATGAACCGGATACGCCCTGATAAGATCATTTACTTCCCAAAAGTGAAGCGACGCAGTATTGAGGAATCTTAATACTGCCGGGGTTCAACAGGTATTACAGGAGTTTTTTCCATACCATCTTTTACACCAGTTTTCTGCAGGTTCCGGTTTGCCGTACAGGTATACCTGATAAATAATATCCCCATTTTTTTTTAGAAATTCAGCCTGCTCAAGAGTTTCAACACCTTCGGCAACGACCTTAAGGCGCATTTGTTTTGCAACTAAGAGGATTGTCTCCACTAAAGAGGCATTGCTCTCATCGCTGGTCACATCCTGGATAAAACTTTGATCAATTTTCAATTCATGCACTCGTAATAGGTTCAACTGATTATTCTAGGTTGAAGCAACTCTTTTTTTCAGGATAGCAGAGAACATTGAATTGGCAAATGTTCGTACAGAATGTCACATACATTATGTCCTGAAAGCTGTGTTACTAATGGTGTTCAATTATGCGAGTAGTGATTCAAATAAAATTGAGTTAAAATACAGTCTTTATTAACTTATTTATGAAATTGAGGTTAGAAAAATGTCTAAAAGAAAACGTAAAACAGCTATAACGAGCGCTTCACCACCCAGAAATCCCTTGTTTAATCATCCTATGATGAAAAAATCTCATGTGCATGACAAGTCCAATAAGACTAAGCGCAGGGCAGAGAAGGTCAGATTTGCCAGGGAATGGTATTGTCAAAACAGTATAGGTACTTTTTTGACAATACCATTCCAGGCCGTGATTAGTCTAAAACCCCATTTGGCGTATTAACCGCCAGTTAACTGACTCTTTACTATAGCCTCTGTACCGTAGTTTTTGTACAACAAGGAAAGGAAATATCTTGTCAAAAGCCATTGTTTTTTCTGTTATTGAGTCGCCCACTCACCCTAAACTTTCAAATCTGTATAACGAGTTGGGTTATGAGGAACTGCGATTTAAATCGGTTCGAAATGCTATGAATGCGTTAAAAAAACATAAGCCGGATGTGATTGTGGCTGAGTTTTTTTATGCCTATGGCACCAACTATAGCGGCATTCACGTTAGTAATCTGGACATGTTTCTTATCACCCTGCAAAAATACCCCGATTACCACCCCCAATTTATTGTTCTGGTCAGTAAAAAAGAACAGCAATTTGTCAGCAAACTGGAAGCCCACTATAAGGTTGATCATGTTCTGGTTCAGCCTGTAACAGCAGATCAGGTCAGGCCGCTTTTACAACAAAGTTGCAAAAGAAACATTCCAGGCTGAAAATAAATATCCCTTCACTTGCTGCCCTTATTTAATAATCTCATAACAGGGGACATACTCGCTACCCGGTAGTTTCATGCGCTTCTGTTCAACAAAGGCGGCTAATAAATCATCCAGAGGTAATAGTATTTCATCATCGCCCTTGATTTCAAATTTACCGTATTTCTCAATTGCACAAATACCTTCTTTCTTGACATTACCTGCAACGATACCGGAAAAAGCCCGGCGCAGGTTGGCCGCTAATAAATGCGTCTCCTGATCTTTATGCAACTTCAGGCTACGCATGTTTTCATGGGTCGGTTCAAAAGGTAGCTGAAATTCCCTGTCAATGTGCATGATCCAGTTGTAATAATAAGCATCACTGGTTGCCCGTCTGAAATCCGATACATCATTCACCATGGCTTTGATTTCGCGAGCCACCAGCGCCGGATCACCAATAATAATTTTGTATTTCTGCTGGGCCTCAAAACCGAGGGTTTTTTCAATAAAATGGTGAATTTTTTTGAAATAATCTTCACTGCTTTTAGGACCGGTCAAAAGCAGGGGAAAGGGCATTTCCTTGTTTTTTGGATGTAATAAGATCCCCAAAAGATAAAGAATTTCTTCAGCGGTTCCCGCACCGCCTGGAAAAACAACTACGCCATGCCCCATGCGTACAAAAGCTTCCAGACGTTTTTCAATGTCCGGTAAAATCACCAGTTCATTAACAATTGGGTTCGGCGATTCTGCAGCAATAATACCGGGCTCGGTAATACCAATGTATCTGCCCTTGTAAATACGTTGTTTGGAATGGGCGATATTAGCACCTTTCATGGGACCTTTCATGGCACCCGGACCGCAGCCGGTGCAAATGTTCATACTTCTAAGGCCGAGTTCATGTCCAACTTCTTTAGTATATTCATATTCCACACGGCTAATGGAATGACCTCCCCAGCATACGATGATATTGGGCAGAACTTCGGGTTGTAATACCTTGGCATTACGCAAAATATGAAAAATGGCATTGGTAATGTCTTTGGTGTTGTTTAAATCAAAACGGTTATTCGTTTCAATATCATTACCCACATAGACGATGTCACGTAAAACAGAAAACAGATGTTCCTTAATTCCGGTGATCATTTCACCATCGACAAAGGCTTCCGAAGGGGCATTGCTTACTTGCAGTTTAATGCCTCTTTCCTGTTGGATAACCTCAATTTTAAAGTCAGGGTACCGTTCCAGTACTGCTTTAGCGTTGTCATCTGTGCTGCCGGTATTGAGTACTGCCAATGAGCAGGCTCTGAATTCATTAGCAAATTTTTCCCTGCTGGCGTTGAGCAGGATATTCACTTCATATTTAGATAAAACATCCATTTTTCCTTCAGGAGTCAGGCGTTCTTTAATAGTGTTCATTGCTTATCCATTATGTTTTTTATTTGCCAGGTGAAAAATCAGGAAAATATCCGGATCCCAGTTCATAGTTTTTTTTCTGTTTATCAAAAGGTGAACAAAAAGACATTTTATAGGCCGTCAGACACAGGTCACGATTATCTGTTATACCTTTACCATAAAGGCGGTCACCCATCACGGGATGGCCAATTTTAGCTAAATGCTGGCGGATCTGATGCTTTCTACCCGTTAAAATCTGGATGTCAAGTAAGCTATAATTTTCATCTGAACTGTTTTGGCTGCTTAATATTCTGGTGATGGCCTGCTTGTTTTGCAAAGGCGAGTCAATTAAAAAGGGCAAAGGCATGCGTGGTATGCCATGTACCAGTGCCTGGTAATATTTGCTGATTTCACGTTCACTGAAAAGCCTGGATAAATCAATAGCGGCTTTTTTGCTGTGTGCTATGAGAATCAGGCCACTGGTTGCCTTATCCAGTCGGTGTACTGTAAAGGCATTGCGTTGAGGTTGCAGGTGCGTTTCAGCCCATCTGGAGATGGTGCAATGATCACCGTATTTACTTCCCTGAGAAAGCATTCCGGCAGGTTTGAACCAGACGCTATAGTCTTTTTCATCCGCAATCAGTTCAGGTTGAAAACCCGATTGGGCTAATATATTGGCATCGTAGTATAGGTGCAGGATTTGTCCGGTCTGGAGTTTTTTAGTGGCACGGCGAATTCGTCTGGTAGACTTGTCCTGAGTAAGCCAGAGGGCACCTTTTTGCATCACTTGCTTAATTTCCTGCCGGGAAAAATCAGTATGTTCCGCCAATAAGTCAATTGCGGTCATTTCATTTCCTGATACCTTCAGGTGTTTTTCAAATCTTTGTGCAGAATAGCGTTTATTATCTACTGTCATTCATATAAGTATATACTAATTGTTTTAACTTTAAAGTGATAGTTGTAAATCTATAGA
>CBDTVA010000199.1:0-5648 GCA_965363935.1 uncultured Gammaproteobacteria bacterium
GGTAAGCATTGAACCAAAGGATACCATTGGCCATTATACCGGGAAAATTCTCAAAGATGATGAACTGAATATTGCACCTTATGTCGATTCCGATTACATTCTTTGGGTTTGCACCGATCACAATATTTTAGGAGAGGGTCCGCTTGCAAACTATACCCGTTATATAAACCATAGCGAGCAAGCTAATGGACGTATTGTTGTTTCAACCCGATGGAAAACAGCCAGAATCGAAGCGATCAAAAAAATCTTCCCTGGAGATGAAATTCTAATTGATTATGGACCTTCCTATTGGGAGGCTAAGGAATATAACAAAACAATTTTTGCAGAACCATACGAATCTTGAATTAATACAAATAAGGGTATTGTTGCAAAATTTTTAAATTCTGAAAAAATATGTTTTTGCTTATCTCAACCTCCCAGTGGTTTAAAGCGGATTATGAGCAGTGGCAGCAGTGTCAGAGCTGCTAGTAAGGCGGCCAACATGGCAAAACCAGTTAATAATCCAAAATAAATGCTTGGAATAAAGTTTGACAGAGCCAGGATGGAAAAGCCCAGTGTAATGGTAATTGTCGTATAATACATGGCGCGACCGATGGTGGCATGGCTACGATTGACTGCAGACCAGTAGTCATGATCCTTGTGGAATTCACTGCTAAAGCGGTGTATGTAATGAATGGTGTCATCAACCGCAATACCAATACTGATAGCAGCAATAGTAATGGTCATCAGATCCAGTGGGATCTTCAGCCACCCCATCAGCCCCAGCATCAGGGCTGGGGCAAACAGGTTGGGAATGATCGCAATTACGGCCATTTTCAGGTTGCGAAACAGGATTATAAACATAAGCAGAATGGCCAGAAACACCACACCGATGGTGAGTATCTGAGAGCGAAACAGGCTCTGTAGCATATTGTTGTATAACACCAGCATGCCGGAAAGATGAACCTGACCCTCTCCAAGATTCATTTCACTGGTCAATTTATGACGAATTTTTTCCAATAACACATCACGTTGAAGTGAGGGCTCAGTTTCGAAAACCCGTATCGCAAACCGGATTTGATTACCGTCAGCTGCCATATAAGGTTGAAACAGTGTTTGTTTGATCTCATCCGGTAACTTTTTGTAGAAGACAGCAAGCAAAAAATCATCCGATACAACCTGCTTGTCGAACTGACTCAGGATTTTCATCGCAGTGTCAATGGACAACACTTTGCCAGTTTCCGGCAGGCTATCCAGGTATTGGTGTAGTTCAGACACCTGCTTTATCTGGTAGGTATTGAACCAATAGCTGGTTGCGGTAATAGGGGCCTCTTTTTCCATATCGGGCCGGAAGCCATCTTCGAAAGGGCTATCCCATTCCTCTTCTTCCTCAGCAAAGAATTCAGCCGGGGCATCGACAATCACGTCCAGTGGGATGGTTCCGCCAAGTTCTCGGTCGATCAGTTCCATGCCACGGTAAATCTCGGTGGTGTCCTTGAAATAATCAATGAAACGGTTTTCTACCGTGAGAAAGCTGATCCCCGCAATACTGAGTATGGCAAGGGAAATATAAACCATCACTATGCGTGAGCTATAGGTCTTATTCAGTCTGGCAAAAAAATGGGTGATTTTGTAGGTCAGGTCATTATGATTGGGCGGTGTACCCGGCTTCAGAAACATCAAGGTGGCGGGAAACAGGGTGAAGACAAGTAAAAAGGCGACTGCCACACCAATGCTCATTATCCAGCCAAAGTCGATAACCGGACGTATGCCGCTGAACAATAGGGAGCCAAATGCCACCATCGTCGTAATCGTGGTATAAAAACAGGGCATGGCCTTGGCGCGCACCGTTTCCCAGACCAAAGTCTGTTGTGTGGCATCGGGTAATTGCTCCTGCAGTTCGCGATAGCGGACAATTAGATGGATCATAAGTGATAGTGTGATGATCAGCAGCAGTGAAATGAAATTAGAGGAGACGACTGTCACCGGCCAGTCAACCAGACCCAAAAAGCCGACAGTGATCACTCCAGTAGCAAGACAGGTTAGCATGGGTAGAATAACCCAACGGGGCTTGCGGAACACCATAGTCAGGATCAGGATTAGAAAACACAGCACACCGATGCCAAAAGTCATCAGGTCATGACGGATATAGTCGATCGAGTCGGAGGCAATCATCGGAACACCACCCAGATGCAGCTCAGCCTTTTCCCTGTGTTGATCCATGATGCTGCGGATTTTGGCAATCTCTTTGCTCTGCTGTTCCTGTAGTCTGATACTATAGCGATCGAGTTGTTGTGATATCGAAGCCAGTTGCTCACGCTCATTCCCGGAGAGTTCACTGTGCAGGCGTTTCTCACGCAGTTGGTTGCGTTGTTTCAGTAACCGGTGCCAGGTTTCATCCCGGCGGAAGCTGATCTGCAGCGCCGTGGTCTTCCCATCCGGGCTGATGATAAGATTGCTATACAGCGGGCTGGACAGGAACTCCTGGCGCGCCATATTGCGGTCCGTTTGCGGACTTTCGAGAGTAGGTACTTCCTGTTTCAGATCGTCAATGGTGACCGGCGGGCTTTTAATGAGTGGTACATCAAGCAGACTGACTACGGATTCTACGCGTTCCATAGCCCTGAGTTTATCGCATAGAGTACGTAACTCTTCCAATGCAGCATCGCTGAACAGTTCTTCAGTAGGCGTAAAAGTGATAATCAGGTTATCATCAGAACCATATCTTGCCCGGATAGAGCGGTAATAGTCCAGCGCTTCATCATTTTCCAGCACCAGTGAGTCGGCAGAGGCATCGAGTCTGAACGAGGGTGTGTGATAGCCGAAGAAGACAAGCACCAGGGCAATCAGCAGTAAGGTGATTCCGGGGCTTCTCAAAACCAGACCATAGTAATACTTTGAAAATAGGAATAACATGTTACCAAGTGACCTGCTCAATATGATTGATCATTATAATAGCATCTACCCTGATTCAAGCAAACCACAGGCTGACCAAAACAATATATAACACATAGTACTCAAGGATGAAGAGTGCTTCGTATTGTCAACTCGCAGGCATTAAAATTCAATGCAGAAGTGGTGCCTGCTGCCTACATTGGAGGCATGGACACTGCCAGGTAAACGGTGCTTAAAATCACAGATGGCATTAAGACCCGTACAGTGATTTGGTGCCAGGTAGGGAATTGAAAAATGTTCCAGGCCATCACCGGTGAAAGCCAGACGTTCAGCTGTGGCATTAAGCAAATGCATGCCGCCAATCACTGCACGGATGTGCTTGTTAACACAGAGTGTCTGAATGTATTCCAGTGTATTTATGACACCGGAATGACCACAACCAAGCAGTACTACAACACCTTGATAGGTTTCAATATACAGGGCCTGATCGTCGAGCAGTGAATCGGGGTGATTCAGTTCCTGGTCAATATAGAAAGGGCCGCCAGTCTGTTCTATTTTATGAGTTCTTGGTATCTCGCCCGTGACATGGATGCCTGTCGCAATCTCGGTAGGCCTGCGTGTGTGAATAATTTTCCGAGTTAGTGAACGCAGCTGCGTAACGTCAGTAATTGGTGCACCAATATCCCGGCCGTTCTGATTGAATTTGCTGCCCAGTGCCTGTGGATGTAGATAGAGATCGACAGGGCCCGCCATGTCGAGTGCTTCTGTAAGCCCGCCCATATGATCGTAGTGGCCGTGACTTAGGACAATAGACTCAATGGATTTTACAGGTACACGCAGTTGTTCGGCATTGTGTCTTAGCGTCAGACCCTGTCCGGTATCAAACAACAAGCAGTATTCGTCAGCCTCAATGAGAAAGGAATTCCCGTGTTCACCCAGAAGCCCGGGGCCAACTGCTGTGTTTTCAACCAGTTGGGTAATGGTCAGGGTTTTGATCATGTTCTATTTGCAACCTCGCGAATAACAACCTATGCCCGGCTCTTACCCGGACTGCATCAGAGGCGGTGAGAGGGCTGGCCAAAAGCTAACCGAATAAATCTCTTTTACATCCCTATAAATTGCTTATAAATCAGACAGGCTTTATTCTTTCAGGTAGTGTATTTTACCTTCAACCCCATTCCATTCCTCTGCATCGGGAAGTGGGTCAGTTTTTATATTAACCACGGGCCATTGTTTGGCCAGACGAGCATTGATTTCTATAAACTGTTTTTGTGTTTCAGGGAGATCCTCTTCAGGAAAAATAGCTTCTGCAGGACATTCCGCGACACAAACATCACAATCAATACACTCTTCCGGATCGATCACCAGAAAATTGGCCCCCCCGTGAAAGCAATCCACAGGGCAGACATCCACACAATCCGTGTATTTGCAGCGTATACAATTTTCAGTGACTACATAAGTCATTAATTTGCTCCGGCATTCGTCTAAGCAATTGTTTTTAGTCTCACAATCTCAGGAGCAAACACATGCTCAAGTCCTGTGATGAAACAATGTCTAGCGTAACAGATCCCTAAATTTACGCAAATTATAAAGCAAAATATTCTGCTATATGGATGGCGATATAATCAATGAAGCACCATATTCCAGCATGAGTAAGTTAACTTGCCACTGAACTTACGACAGTCCACACTCCATATTACCAGGGACCGCTTTGTCAATCATTTTAGGTTTAGGCAGGTCCATATTATCCATAATTTCAATATACTCTTCACGGGTTTTCCCTTCACCCAGACGAGGATTGTATTTTTTCTCTTCACCGATGGTCGAGACAGTCCGGCCTTCATAATCATGACCGGGATATACGATAGTGGAATCGGGCAAAGTAAATAATTTACCTGTAATTGAATCATAAGCCTCACTGGCATTACCCGATTGAAAATCAGTACGGCCGCTGCCTCGGATCAGTAGCGTATCCCCGGTAAACACCGCACCGTCAATTAAAAAACTGATGTCGGTATTGGTGTGCCCCGGTGTGTAAAGAACCTTAATGTTTTCACTTCCCAGTACAAGACTGTTACCCTCTTCAAGAAGTTGATCAGCACATTTGCTGTCACTGCTTTTATGTACCATAGCCCTGGCATTAAAACGTTTTCTTAACTCGCCCGCTCCGGTGATATGATCAGCATGGATATGAGTTTCCAGTAAATAACGCAGATCAAGTCCGAGTTCACGGATTATCTGTGTGTCTCTTTGCACCTGTTCTTTAACAGAATCGATCAGGGCGGCTTCACCGGTACTGGCATCCCAGAGCAAATAGGAATAGGTACTGCTTTGGGGGTCAAATAATTGTCTGATTTGCATGGTGTTTCTCCTGTTACTTTATTGGTTCAACAGTATTGAAGTGTCTTAAATGAGCCTAAATCATAAATCTTATCAAAATCGTGTTGACCTAAGATCTCATGGGCATTTTTACTTCTCATTCCGGTTCCGCAATAAACAATGATATTCGATGTTTTACCCAGTATCTGTGGCACCTGGGACAGGATTTTTAAGGGAATATTAATGGCGCCGGATAAAGCCCCTTGCTCAAACTCTTCTTCTGTACGGACATCTATCAGATGAGCGCCATTTTCCAGTAGATTTCGTGCCACTTGACAGCGATTATGTGATTCAGACATTGTGTCCTCCTGCTCATTGCTTGATAAAGACATGGTTAAGTCTTTAATACGATAAATCCATTATATTATTGATCCAGATCAATGAAAGTAACATTA
>CBDTVA010000200.1:0-5638 GCA_965363935.1 uncultured Gammaproteobacteria bacterium
CGGCAGGGCATTTTGAGCCTGAGCACAAATTTTGTGCTGCTTATCCATTATGACAGCCCGAATACCTGAAGTACCGACATCTATTCCTAAACTGTACATAAAAATGACCTGATTAAATCAGTGATCAGGGCAGGTGAACCGGGGTAGGTGGTGTCCAGTGGTCAGCCCGATGTTCTACGATCACAGTGGTATAAATGCCGCCCCGGACATAAAATTCAGCCGTGATGCGCATAAAACGCGGGGCTGTTGCCTTAACCAGATCAGTGAGCATGTCATTACTCACTTTTTCATGAAAAGCGCCTTCATCACGAAAGGACCACATGTACATCTTGAGTGATTTTAGCTCAACACAGAGCTTATCTGCTACGTATTCAATATGGATAGTGGCAAAATCAGGTTGACCGGTTTTGGGACACAGGCAGGTAAATTCAGGTACTTTGATGCGGATGGTAAAATCCCGTTCCGGCACCGGATTATCAAAGGTTTCAAGTTCTTTACTCGGATGGGTGGACATAATGTGTTCCTGACTATTAAAAAGGGGGGGTTGATAAAAAAATCAGCAGCAAAATTTCTATGTTTTAAAATTGGGCAAATTTTACACTATTAGCTTAACCCAGACGAGTTGGATAAGTCTCTTATATGAAAATATATATTTCTTTGTCTAAATGTATTAAATATTTTCATATAGAGACTAATTTCATAAAGGCGGAACGACAGGCTCTTGACGTATTTGAAGCGGTGTTGGAAGGTGACGAGGATGAAGATGAATACCAAGGTGATGAGGACGAACACGAAGATGATGAAGATGAAATTGGAGTCGACGAAATTGGAGCAATACGAATTGCTGCACTGGGTTTAAAGCCACCTCAAGCTCAGGCCTATTTGTTGCTTGGCAATTTCAGACCTTAACAGTTCTTTGATAGTGGAGTCTTTGAGAGTGGAGTTGTTAACGTGTGTCAGCGTTGACGTCTCACTTGGGATATTTGAGTTGAGAAGCATTTAACAAAATCCGCAGTAGAAAAATGCTGCGGATTTTTTGTTTAATCAATCACATATGGGTAAATTCCACATTACTGATCTGAAACTCAGTTAAATAATTCATCTGTACTTGACATGCCCGCTTCCTTCAAATAGGCACCTTTATCACTGCGAAATGCTGCACAAGCTGCATTTTTACCGGCTTCTTCCTTGTGTTCCTTTATACACTTGGAAAAATCCTTTTTAGTAGTTTGACTTTTGCAGTCAGCTACATCATAACAGGGATGAGTGGCTTTTGGGCCGCCTGCAAAAGCTGTATTTACAACGACCAGACCAAAAGTCAATAACATTAAAATAGCTGTTTTTTTCATAGTATCGTCTCCTTTGATACATTGTTTTAATAAAATGACTTAATCTAGAGATTAGATTAAGTCCGTCATTATAACGCTTTGTCCAGCATAATAAGCGATTAAAAATGTGAACAGGCGCACATTTTCTTTCATGCACAGTTGAGTTGCTGACAAGTGGTTTTGTGCCCTGATAGCGCCGCTGGTCAATGCTTAAGTTATTAGGTAAGATAGTGCCTCTCCTGGCAGGATATACTCTTAATTACTCTAATATAAAGAATGGAATGCGCTTAAGCAAAATCAAACTCGCTGGCTTTAAATCTTTTGTAGATCCAACCACATTATCTTTTCCCAGCGACCTGGTCAGTATTCTTGGTCCCAATGGCTGCGGAAAATCCAATACCATTGATGCCGTTCGCTGGGTGATGGGAGAGAGTTCGGCAAAAAATCTACGTGGCGAATCCATGACGGATGTCATTTTTAATGGTTCATCGGGACGCAAACCTGTCGGACAATGTACGGTTGAACTTATTTTTGACAACTCGGATGGTACGATTTCCGGAGAATATGCCCGATATAATGAAATATCAGTTAAGAGGATAGTGAATCGAGAGGCCCAGTCTCAATATTATCTGAATAATGCCCGTTGTCGTCGTCGTGATGTCACAGATCTGTTTTTGGGCACTGGTCTGGGGCCAAGAAGCTATTCCATAATTGAACAGGGAATGATCTCACGACTGATTGAGTCAAAACCTGAAGAACTTCGGGTTTATATTGAGGAAGCCGCAGGTATTTCCAAATACAAAGAGCGTCGTAGAGAAACAGAAACCCGTATCCGCCATACCAGGGAAAACCTGGAACGTCTGGATGATTTGCGGGCTGAACTGGATAAACAGCTGGCACATCTGCAACGCCAGGCCAAAACAGCAGAACGCTATACTGAGCTAAAAAAAGAAGAGCGACTGGTAAAGGCGCAATTACAGGCCATTCGCTGGGATACTATTGATAAAAAAGCCCAACTGCAGGATCATCTGATCCGGGAAAAAGAAACTGCCCTTGAACAGGAGATGGCTGAATTACGTGCTATTGAAGCCGGCATTGAACAAACCAGAGAGCAACATATAGACGCCAATGAAGATTTTAATACTGTACAGGGTAATTTCTATCGTATCGGGGCTGAAATTGCACGTGTAGAGCAGGCCATCTCACATGCCAGAGAAAGAAGTCAGCAATATAAAGATGATTTGGAGCAGGCTGAACGTTCCTATGAAAATGTTAATAGTCATCTACAGGATGATGAAGAAAAGCACCTGCTTCTCAACGCACAATTAGAAGAAGTTGAACCAGAGTTTGAGCAGGCCAGAGAACTGGAAGAACATTCTGCTCAATTGCTGTCTGATTATGAAACCTCCATGCAGGATTGGCAAATGCGTTGGGATGAATTTAATCAACAGGCACAGGAACCTTCACAAACCGCTCAAATCGAACGAACAAAAATCAGCCAGCTGGAACAGAATATCAGTAATCAGGAACAACGGATCGAAAAACTTCAGGAAGAATTAAAACTGATTTCCACGACTCATTTGGAAGAATCCCTGCACAGCCTTGATATTGAAGTATCTGATTCAGAGGAAATAACCGCCAGTTTTCAGCAGCAACTGGATCAGGAAAGAGAAACTATTCAAAACATTCGTGATGAAAACCACCAGTTGAACAACGATCTTGATAGACATCGCAGTGAATTACAGTCGCTCAAGGGACGAAAAGCGTCTCTGGAAGCGCTGCAACAGGCTGCATTGGGAAAAAATGATAAACCAGTGCAACAATGGATGGAAAACCAGCACATCACAGACAATCCCCGTATCGCTGAACAAATCACGGTTAAGGATGGCTGGAATGTTGCTGTTGAATGTGTTCTGGGTGATTATCTGGAAGCAATCTGCGTGGATCAAATTGACCCTCTATGTGAATTTTTTGATACTCTGGAACAATCAAACCTCACTTTAGTCGAAATGTCTTCGGATCCATCGCAATCATTAGCCGCTGAAGTCCCGCCATCCTCCCTTAATTTACCTTTGCTGGAGTCTTATCTCAGTGGCGTGACCAAGGAACTGCAGCCCTGTATGAATGGTGTCTTTGCGGCAAACGATCTGGCTGTGGCTCTGATTCACAGGCAACAGCTCAAAATCAACCAGTCGATTATCACTAAAGAAGGAATCTGGCTGGGTCCTAACTGGCTGCGTTTGCTAAAAGACTCTGATCAAAAAGGCGGTGTTCTGGCGAGAGAGCAGGAAATCAAGGAACTTAATGCCAGTCTGACTCAGGCCCAACAGCTGGTGGATGAATTGGGTGAGCAGATGGAGCAGGGGCATATTAATCTGCGGGAAATCGAGCACAACCGTGAAAATCTGCAAACTGAATTTAACCAGCACAATCGCAAACTCTCGGAATTACGAGCTCAATTCAGCACAAAACAGTCTCGCCTGGAGCAGATAAACAATCGAGAAGCGCGCGTTAATAGCGATGTTCAGGAAATTAAACAGCAGATTGATGAAGAAAAAATTCTCATTGAAGAATCCACCGAACGTTTGCATACGGCTCTGGAAATGATTGAAGAATTTTCCATGCAGCGTGAGCAACTGACTCAGGAGCGTGAAACTTATCGGGAACAACTGGAAGAGATCCGCATCAAGGCCAGAGAAGATCGTGAACTCAGTCATGCGCTTGAAATACGTTTGCGTGGTATCAAAACCGAGCTGAGTTCTATAGAGCAGGGCATGATCCGTTTAAAAGGGCAGTTAGAACAGCTTGAACTAAGACGTCAGCAACTACTGGACTTGATGCAAAAGGATGATGATCCGGTTGAAAAATTAAATGAAGAACTGGAAATACACCTTGAATCCCGTATTCTGGTTGAAGAACAATTGTCACAGGCCCGAAATCTTGTTGAAGAGCTGGATCACAGTTTACGGGAATTTGATCATAAGCGTGCTCAGATAGAAAATAAGCTGCAGACACTTCGTACTGAACTTGAAAGCATACGGCTGAGTTCTCAGGAATTAATAGTCCGGCGTCAGACATTAAAGGAACAAATGGATGAATCCGGCTTTTCTCTGGAAGAGTTGCTGCTCAATATGCCGCAGGAAGCCAGTGAGTCAACCTGGAAATCTCAGGTTGATGGTCTGGCACAACGTATTCAACGTCTGGGCTCCATTAACCTGGCGGCTATTGATGAGTTTAAGGAGCAGTCTGAGCGTAAACAATATCTGGATGCGCAAAATGATGATCTGATCAGTGCTCTGGATACACTGGAGGGTGCGATTGCTAAAATTGACCGGGAAACCAGAACCCGTTTTCGGGAAACCTTTGATAAAATCAATTCGGGTGTTCAACGTCTGTTTCCCAAGCTTTTTGGCGGTGGACATGCCTATCTTGATTTAACTGGAGATGACCTGCTCAATACGGGGGTTACCATCATGGCAAGACCACCGGGCAAACGAAATAGCACAATTCACCTTTTATCGGGTGGTGAAAAAGCGATGACTGCAGTATCATTAGTATTTGCGATTTTTGAATTAAATCCGGCACCTTTCTGTATGCTTGACGAAGTGGACGCACCTCTGGATGAAGCGAATGTAGGGCGTTTTTGTGCATTGGTGAAGGAGATGTCGGAACAAGTACAATTTATATACATTACCCACAATAAAACGACCATGGAAATGTCCGAACATCTCTGTGGTGTGACTATGAAAGAGCCTGGCGTCTCTCGAATTGTTGATGTGGATTTACATGAAGCTGTCGAAATGGTGGAAAGTTAAGCATTATGGACGAACTCACATTTTTACTGATATTAGCAGGAATTGGTGTTGTACTGCTGGTGGCAATGTTTACCTATTATAAACATCATAAAAAAATTCATGATGAAATTCAGGATTTTAATCATTATGTCAATACGATTGATGACGTGTTATTACAAAATAACCAGCATAATGAACCCTCCTTTACAAATGACCGACTGGATGATGAAGAATTACCCGGATCTTTTTCTGCCACTAAGCAGGATAATTTTGATATCGACCAGGTCAGCCTGAACAATGACTATAGAGTGGCTAATGGTTCTAAACCTGCTGAAGGCTTTTTACACGCTGATGGCTCTACACCCTCTGAAGGTTCATTATCTGCTGATGGCTCTACACCCTCTGAAGGTTCTTTATCTGCTGATGGCTCTATGCCAGCTGAAGGCTCTCTATCCGCTGATGGCTCTACACCCGCTGAAGGCTCTGTAAAAGAACCGTTTAAACATGAACGGGAAT
>CBDTVA010000201.1:0-5628 GCA_965363935.1 uncultured Gammaproteobacteria bacterium
TAATTAACTCGAACATCGCTGATAATGTATTAAATTCGTGGGGATCAGTCAGGTATAAGAGACTAAATGCGTAGAAAGCTTAACTCAATTTTATTGGCATAGACCCGAAACCAGGCGCTTGACTTTTATTAAACGCTGTTTTATTATTTAAACACTGTTTAATAAATTCGAAACACAGAGACACTGTTTGAGTCGTTTTTTTAACGCAATTAAACGATGTTTTTTGGTGTTTTTGTCATCAAGCACATATCATCAGGATAATAAAATGACACTTTATGATATCAAACCACAATTTCAATCATTGCTGCGCCCCTTGGTTAAACGCATGGCAGAAACCGGAATTACGGCCAATCAGGTCACCATTGCTGCAGCAATTTGTTCTGTTATTATAGGCGGGCTGCTAGTCCAGTTTTCCCATCTACAGAGTCTTTTTCTGGTTCTGCCTGCGTGGATGTTCATACGTATGGCGCTTAATGCAATCGATGGCATGCTGGCGCGTGAGTTTGCTCAAAAAAGCAATCTGGGTGCTTATCTGAATGAATTGTGCGACGTGATTTCCGATGTCGCACTTTTTATACCGTTTGCTTTTGTTGCACCCTTTACAGAATTGACATTGGTCCTGGTTGTTTTTCTGGCACTGTTCAGTGAATTTTCCGGAGTACTAGGCTTAAGTATTCAGGCATCACGTCGTTATGATGGACCCTTAGGAAAAAGCGATCGAGCCTTCATTTTTGCTGTTTTAGGTTTATGGGTGGGTGTTGGCGGAGCAATGCCGGACTGGTTGTTCTGGATAATGCCCATTCTGTCAGTGCTTATATCTGTCACCATTATTAATCGTATTAAACAGGCACTCGCAGAAGTTAACCAGCGTCAGTTGCCAAGGAACATATAATCGTGATTTCAACTATTCCAGAACACTCATTTATTGCCATGTTGGCAATGCTTGCTGTGTTAGTTGCGGCAACGGCTATTGAGTTTTTAATCCACATCAGAAATCCGCATAAAGATTATACAGAGTTACGGCAGCGGACCGTATCCTGGTGGTGGATCATTGCTTTATTGTTCCTGTTTCTTGGCGCAGGCAACACTTCGGCAGTTGTTTTCTTTGCTTTTATCAGTTTTCTGGCACTCAAGGAATTTCTCTCTATTGTGCCTACCCGACAGGCTGATCGTCAGGTCGTATTCTGGGCATACCTGTGCATTCCATTACAGTATTACTGGGTTTCAAGTGCCTGGTATGGGATGTTTATTATTTTTATACCGGTTTATATGTTCCTGTTGATACCCATGAGAATGGTCTTAAAAGGGGAAACGGATGGCTTTATCAAAGCGGCTGGCATTTTGCATTGGGCAGTAATGCTCACGGTTTTTTCAGTCAGCCACATAGCCTACCTTCTGGTACTGCCGGAAAAAAATCCTTTAGCGGGTGGTCTTGGACTGGTGCTTTACTTATTGTTTATGACCCAGTTTAACGATGTTAATCAATACCTCTGGGGCAAGTTATTGGGTAAGCACAAAATCATTCCCAGGGTAAGTCCCAACAAAACCTGGGAAGGTTTTCTGGGGGGCCTGATCACTATTACTCTGGTGGCTGGATTTGTTGCTCCCTATCTGACACCATTAACTCAACTGCAGGGTTTTGTGGCGGGTTTTATTATCAGTGCGGGTGGCTTTATGGGGGATGTGGTTATTTCCTCGGTTAAACGTGATCTGCATATTAAAGATTGTGGTAATTTGATCCCGGGGCACGGCGGGATTCTGGATCGAATGGATAGCTTGATTTATACTGCTCCCCTGTTTTTCCACTATCTGTATTATTTGCACTACTAATTCACAGGCTCCTGCGGCAAATGATAATGAAGCGTATTTTAAAAGTCCTGTTTGTGGCATTAATCGTAAAGCCTGTGGTGCTAATTGTTTTAGGTCTAAATGTGCAAAATCGTCATAAACTGCCGCTAAAAGGTCCGGCGATTCTGGCTGTAAACCACAATAGTCATCTTGATACGCTGGTTTTATTCAGCCTTTACCCTTTGTCAAAAGTACATAAATTACGCCCGGTGGCTGCTGCGGACTATTTTTTATCAAACCGCTTTATTGCCTGGCTGTCTATAAATGTTATTGGCATTATCCCTTTTGCCCGTTCCGGGAAAGTCGACAACGACCGTTTCAATGCCTGTCACAAAGCACTGGATAATGATGAGATATTAATCCTGTTTCCGGAAGGAACGCGAGGTGAGCCAGAGAAAAGCAGTAAACTCAAAAAAGGCATATACTACCTTAGTAAAGATAGGACGGATAGCAGAATCATACCCATTATGACGCACGGCCTGGGCCGGGCGTTACCCAGAGGTGAAGCCTTGCTGGTACCCTTTAACTGTGATGTAGTGATTGGTGATGACTTACCAGAAGTTAACAACTCCGTGGATCTGGTAGAACAACTGAGCATAAGTTATTCCGAGTTATTAAAAAGCTGTTTAACTTACAACGAAATGAATAATTAGTGTGGGTGTGACCGCGACAGGCCGCACCTATAAATATTTGAAATTACAAGATAGATCAAATCCTAATATGAAAAAAGGTTTCACCAGATATAGTTTTTTTGCTGAAAAAAATAACAAAACAAAGGAACCTTTAATGGAAAAGATAACCGACTTGAGCAATATCACGCTCAGAGAGAGTCGGGGAAAAATATTAAAGAAAAGTAATAGGGACGTTATACAACCGGCATAGGCTGCCCCTATCAGTGCCGAATCACTGGTATTGAGCCATAAAAGGGAAGGAAAATGCCTCCAGGCCGGATTACCCCAGCGCTCCAGACGGGCATCCAGGACAAAGGAGACGGGTAATATACCCTGGGAAGCGGCCATGCCCTCAATCTGCCCGCTCAAAGAAATAAATGCGGACAGAAAAATCAGGGATAAAAGGCGAATAAACAATGCTGAAATCAGCTCATAATCATTGGCCTGCGCTTTCATTGTGTTCCCCGAAACAGGTTTTTCCTAAAAATAGCACTTAAATGAATAAAAAAGACCTTATAGAATCGTTCAAGTCGTGCTTTTTATACGGGAATTATCAGGAACAATATTCTAAAGATACAGATCAGTAATTGTGGGGAATACACTCATGGACAAAAAATAAATCTATGCATAGACTCAAGTAAATTGTTTTATAAACTTATCCTTTATTATGAAATCCAGACTGATATCCGGTTCATTTTTTTTACCTCTTATTATTGTTGTGATTATAAGTTTTTCGTTAATAGAGGTAAATAATGCCAGAAGTGAACGGTTGATCCAGCAACGTTATGCATCAGTTGCTAACGAAATACATCAGAAAACTCAAACACTGATTGATGCGCAAAAAGAAGCGATTCTTCTGGTTGCACTGCCAATGGGCAATAATGCCAATATACGAGAGGCTTTGCTGACCAATCAGCCCGATACTCTCAGACTTGATGAATGGGCAAAAAATCTGGCAAAACACACCCCATTAAAAAATCTCTGGTTTCAGGTTATTAATATTAAAGGGGACAGCTTTTATCGTAGCTGGACAGACAAGCGTGGGGATAATTTGTTACGTGCAAGACTGGATATTGCCAAAATTCTGAAGTCTCCGGGTATTCAGACATCGTTCAGCACTGGAAAATTTGACTTGACATTCAAGGCAATGATACCTGTTTATGAAGCGGAAAAATTGCTTGGAATTTTTGAAGTGATTGCAGGAACTAATTCTATTGCTGAGAAACTGGCTAAAGAAGACATTGATTCCATATTTCTGGTGGATAAGACATATAAAGACCAATTGATAAATCCGATTACCAGGAAATTCGTCTATGATTATTATGTTGCGAATATCGATGCAAAAGAGGAATATTTGCAATTATTAGAGAAAAATCATCCGGAAAGCTATATCAAGCCGGAAAAGAATTTTGCAATTGACGGGAAAAATAACTTACTGGTGGTTTATTTTGAATTGACTGATCTCAAAAATAAAGCTATGGGGCATTTTATTTTATTTAAACCGCTGAAAAAAATTGCCACGGATGATATCTACGATGAGCGTAACAGCCTTTTCCTTTATATCGCTCTGGTAGCAACTTTATTGTTTGTCACTATACGCTATATATCAAATCTGCAGGTCACCCATAAGATTAATGAAATCAATCATCAACTGGAAGAAAAAATATCCTATAAAAATAGAGAATTGATAGAACAGGGTGTTTTTTTACAGAGTGTTCTGGATGGTGTGTCAGATTCAGTTATGGTGATTGATAAAGACTATAATATCAATATGATGAATAAAGTGGCTAAAAAAAATGTGGGGCAGGCTTTGTTATCTGAAAAGCAACTAAAATGTTACAAAGCATCTCATCATATGGACACACCTTGTGACCAGTTGAAATATAGATGTCCGCATAAAGAAGTTTTCTTAACAGGGAAAACAACTAAAATTATTCATGATCATTTTAACGACGACGGCCAATTACAATTCATCGAAATTACTGCGACCCCTTTATTTAATGAACAAGGTGAAGTTCAGTCAATCATTGAAATGGGTCATGATGTCAGTGGTCATATTATGATGCATGAGGAGCTGCAACAACAAAAAAATCGCCTGGTTCATCTGGCACACCATGATGCCCTGACGGGATTACCCAATCGGATATTATTTATTGACCGTCTGAAGCAGGCTATTAAAGTTGCGCAAAGAAATAAGAATAAAATAGCCGTCATGTTTATTGATCTGGATCGATTTAAAGAAGTAAACGATGCCCTGGGACATTCTACTGGCGATAAAGTGCTTATGGAAGTTTCCCAGCGCCTGAAAAAAAGTATCCGTAATGTGGATACTGTGGCTCGTTTAGGCGGTGATGAATTTACGCTTATTCTGACGAATATTGAATGTACCTCTGCGATTACGACGATGGCAAAAAAGCTGAGAAATACTCTTGCGCTGAGTGTTATGCATGATGATCAAGAGTTCTGTATTACAGCCAGTATCGGTATCAGTATCTACCCGGATGACGGCGACAGCATGGAAAGTTTACTGAAAAATTCTGATTCTGCCATGTATCAGGCAAAAGAAGCAGGGCGCAATAATTATCATTTTTTTGCTCGGGAAATGGCGCATCAGGCCTGATTATTCTTGAACTTAAATAAATCAGTTAAATCCTTATCGGAACAGCATGACTGTCAGGACCATTTGCCGGGAAACCATTAAGCCGCACGGCAAGGACTAAACACATGAGTGCAGGAAAAGACTGGAATACCATTTTCAACGAACGAAAGGCCGTGCGGGATCTCGAGCGTTCTCAAACCCTGAACACAGCCAGAGCGGCCGCAGCGCACACAGACAAGGAGCCCTTTAACGCGGGCAGGTTCAAAAAACTCTATACCCGGATAAATTCAGACGATATCGATGAGTTCACCGCATGGGAGACCCTGCTCAAGGAGGCTGAATACGACTACTATGTTACACAGACCGATAAAATGAGCCTGGAAGAGTTCGTAAAATACCTGAAGTGGCTGCAGGGCTGGGGTTAGGCTGGACAGGAACTCCTTTGGACAATCGTCTGCAGTTGCCAGAAACCCGATTCTCTTATCTGTTACAGGACTGGAATCAACAACT
>CBDTVA010000202.1:0-5627 GCA_965363935.1 uncultured Gammaproteobacteria bacterium
AGCCTGGATGTACGGCCTTGATTATAAGGGTATTGCCTATAAAAACAGAATAAAACCGCCTTATCGGATCTATGCAGGTAACAGGTTACGACTGGAGACACGTTCTGCAATAAAAGTTGCGAAAAAAGTTACAAAAAAAACTAAAGTTTCGGCACATAGCGGCCGCCAAAAAGACATTAACAAAATAAACCCCAATAGAACGGGGTCGGTTTCAACAAAATCAAATCAAACAAACAGGGAAAGATTGAGTACGGGTAGCAAATCCCGTACAAGTGCAAAAAAGAAAAGCACAACAGGAGTAGTAAAAAAATATAATAAGACGGCTCAGTATACAGGAAGTAAGGGCCTTAAATGGGGCTGGCCGGTAACAGGCAAAGTAATTCAGCGCTATTCACCAGGAAGTGGGAAAAAGGGTATAGATATTAGTGCTGCTAAAGGAACGCTGATCAAATCTGCTGAGGCTGGAAAAATAGTCTATAGTGGGCAAGGTCTTGTGGGTTACGGCAGGTTAATTATTATTAAGCATAATGATACTTATTTAAGTGCTTATGCGCACAACCAGAGTTTATTGGTTAATGAGGGTCAATTAGTCAAAAAAGGACAAAACATTGCCCGGATGGGGCGTTCAGGAACTGACCGTTACAAATTGCATTTTGAAATTCGCAAAAATGGTAAACCGGTCAATCCAATGCGCTATCTGCAACATTAATGAGATGTTTTTTTGACTGAGTCATATTTTTTTCCACTTGGCATGAAAATTGAATGATTTTTCATACCTGGGTACAGATGATTTTCAGATGTACCAGAACCATTAATTAAGGGGTGATTTAATGGAATCTATGGAGTCTAAAGATCAATGTCTGGATGCAATGAATGCATTATCATCAGATAGCATTATGGATGCATTTGATACAGACCATGATAATTTGAATGATAGCAGTGGTAAATACTCAGGTACTCTTTTACCTGAGTCAAAACCTGCTAAAGTAGTTAAACCGGCTAAAGTAGTTAAACCTGCTAAAGTAGTTAAACCGGCTAAAGTAGTTAAACCTGCTTCCAAAGCAAACAAAACAAAAAAAGCCAGATCGGTGATAAGTGATAAACAGATTAAAACCAGCCCCCGTAGCAAGGGGCTTTCTAAAGGAGATATGGATGCAACCCGTCTTTATCTGAATGAAATCGGTTTTGCCTCGCTTTTGACTGCCGAAGAAGAAGTTAAATATTCGAGAATGGCTCAAAACGGTGAAGAAGAAGGGCGCAAGCGTATGATTGAGTCTAATCTTCGCCTGGTGGTAAAAATAGCCCGCCGTTATTTAAATAGAGGTCTGCCTCTATTGGACCTTATTGAAGAAGGTAATCTCGGGTTAATTCGTGCTGTAGAAAAATTTGATCCGGAACGTGGTTTTCGTTTTTCAACCTACGCTACCTGGTGGATCCGCCAGACGATTGAGCGGGGGTTAATGAATCAGACACGTACCATCCGTTTACCCATTCATGTGGTCAAGGAAATCAATATTCATCTCAGAGCATCCAGAGAATTAACGCAAAAGCTGGATCATGAGCCCAGTCCGGAAGAAATCGCTGAATTACTGGATAAACCAGTCAATGATGTGCAGAAAATGTTTCGTCTAAATGAGCGTATTTCATCTATTGACGTACCGATGGGACCTGATGCAGACCGTCCATTGCTAGATGCCATTCCTGATACAGAACATCCTGAACCTTTTGCCTTATTGCAAGACGAAAATATGCGGGATAATCTGGACAAATGGATGCAGCAATTGAACGATAAACAACGTGAAGTTGTTGACCGAAGATTTGGTTTGCATGGCTATGATACTGCTACTTTGGAAGAAGTTGGCAATGAAATAGGCGTGACCCGTGAAAGGGTACGCCAAATTCAGCTTGAAGCCTTAAAACGCCTGCGTGAGATCCTTGAAAAGGATGGTTATACAGGTGAATCCTTATTGCATCAATAAAAGCTTGCATCAATAAATCCACCGGGTAAGTCCTAAGCTGAAAAGCATCGTTTTGACTGTAAACACAGCCGGAACGATGCTTTTTTTTGGCCAGGGATGGCCTTATACTGCGAAGTACATGGATGTACGGGAGCAGTGCTTGGCCAGGGATGGCCTTATACTGCGAAGTACATGGATGTACGGGAGCAGTGCTTGGCCAGGGATGGCCTTATACTGCGGAGTACATGAGCATTCTGGCTCAATGATTGCATATTTTACAATGAAAGCTAATAACGTGTATTGATAGCTAAATTATTGGCTGTAATTGGACTTTTCTATGAATATGCAAGAAATACAACAGATTACAAGTCAATCTTCTATTGCTTCAGCCAATAACAACAACACTGAAAGAGAACCATTTTGGGGAAAAGATGGTTTTACCTTTGGTGATGTTCTGGATGTGTTTAATCCTTTGCATCATTTACCTGTTGTTGCAAAATACTATCGTGAACAGAGTCATGACGAAGCCTGTGAGGGAGCAAAATTGGTTGGTGGTGCATTATTTGGCGGTTTGCTTGGCGGTGTGTCGGGCGTATTGGCTTCCATAGCCAATTCCGCCATACGTCATGAAACTCATCAGGATATGAGTGAACATTTGCTTGCTGTGGCCGATAGCTCTATACATGCTATCGCAGATGGCCCCATAAATGTTAAACAGTTTTCTGAACAACAAGCAAAAAATATTGCCGGCAAGACTGATAAACCTGAATTGTTGACTCAAAATACTGATATGAACCCATTTTTCTATGAGCTGCTTCACGATGCTCCAGAAGAGAGTTTTTACTCTGTCCGCGCTGGTCGCTTCCTCTCGGAATTAGAAAGTACACAAGTTCATAGAACTCAAAGAGGAACTAACTGGGGAGTGGTTTAACCTTGAACCTAAATTAATTAGTTGAATCTACTCGGTGAATGCTCCTGCATTCATGCAGTTGTGAAAGAGCTTAACTGGTTTTACCAGGTTTCATGTCAAAACAGATAAATACAGCGGAAAAATATTGCCGCCTGGCAGGATGAAGTTGACTATGTTTGATTTTTTTTACTTAAAAATGTTTCAAAAGGAACGTGCTCAGGAAGTAATGGAAAAACTGCTTAGAGATGAGTTTATTTACCAGCTAAAACAGGATAACAGTTTGACCATTCAGTCGCTTTCAGGACAACAGATTGTTTCAAAAGCCATTACTATGGATAGAAAACGGGGCAGCCTGATCATTGCTGAAAAGTCATCTGATGGTATGTTAATTCTGGAAAGAAATGATCCGGTTGTCGTGATAACACAGGTAAACAGTAGTCATGAAGTGTTTTCCTTCCATTCAAAAGTCAGTAATATTATTCTGGATAATGGGGATATTTTATATGAAGTTATAATCCCAAAACGTCTTGAAAAAGGTCAGCGCAGAAAAGGTTTCAGGGTAAATATAGATTCGTCTTCACGAGTAAAAATCAGCGATTCAATCTATGAGGGTCAAATCAGCAATTTATCCAGTAATGGTTTATTATTTACTTTGGACGGGTATTGGCCGGAACCCGTTGAAACAGATTCCAGTTTTGTCAAATGCACTATTGATATGGATTTTATGCAGTTTGACTGTCATGTTGATGTTCGCTATATTAATTTTGCACCTTATCCCGGCAGACGGACTTATATTGGTGGACGAATAAAAGAATTACCCCCTCAGCAACAGCATCAGCTGGAAAATTATTTAACGGCCCGCCAGCGTATTCAACAACGTCAAAAAGCGGCTCTGAAATATGACTGATATTAATCAATTTTAAATGTGTTTTTTTTACTATTTCTATTAAATATAGACTTCATATTATATACTTTTTTCTTCTTATTTTTTGTTCAATGAAGAGTAATTACTATAGTGAAGAAAACAGCCTGGCTTTACATTTCGCTCTTTCCTCTATTTGCCGCTTTGGTTGGATTGTCTCTCGCTTACATTTCCTATACTCAGCAATGGGGAGGTAGTAACAAGATTGCAACCGTTGTTTCAGTTTTTTTTTGTGAGATTGTGATGGTAATTTCGGTCTTTGGGGCTTTGAGTTATATGAAACAGGAACAGACAGACACAACAAGAAAAATTTTATTTATGAATATTGGTATTGCAGTACTGGGCGCATTGACCGGGATATATCTGTTTTTAGGATAGCTAACAAAACTGGGCACGACTTCAGAGTTGCGCCCTGTTTTGTTTATCAATGTTGGCGGAGTAATTACTTCAGTAAAATAATGATTAAAAATTAACGGCTTGTTATGCGTAATATTGGTCTAAAATTGATTTGATGAAAGCAAAACTGGATTTATGGGGCTTTATTTAGGATAATCCACAATGTCTTTTATTTATAAAATTGCATTTGTAAACTTGTAACCTGATTTTCATCGTGAATTTACAATGAGTTATAAAGCAATTTAGTTTTTGAAAATTTCCCCATGTCCCTTATTTATCCACTGATACGACGTTTTTTCTTTAGAATTGATGCTGAAAAAGCCCATTTTCTTGGTCTAAAGGCCATCAAGCTATTGTATTCACTTAAACTTTCTCGTCTTGTGTTTGGTAAGCCGGTACAGGCTCCGAAAAAAGTCATGGGATTGACCTTCTCTAATGCTGTGGGGCTGGCGGCAGGGCTGGACAAAAATGGTGACTATATTGATGCCTTGTCAGCTGTCGGTTTTGGTTTTATTGAAATTGGTACAGTGACGCCCAGGCCCCAGCCAGGTAACCCAAGACCCAGATTATTCCGTATTCCAGAGGCTCAGGCAATAGTGAACCGCATGGGGTTTAATAACAAGGGGGTCGATCATCTGGTTGAACAGGTCAAAAATGCCCAAAGAAATACTGTAATTGGCATTAATATTGGCAAAAACTTCGATACGCCGGTTGAAAATGCTGCCGATGATTACAAATTCTGTCTACAACAGGTTTACCCATTGGCAGATTATGTTGCCATTAATATTTCATCGCCTAATACTCCCGGATTAAGAGCACTTCAATTTGGTGATGAGTTAAAGCATTTATTGGAAACTTTAAAATCTGAGCAAGCTGTATTAAGTCAAACATGGAAAAAATATGTACCATTAGCGGTAAAAATTGCACCTGATATGGAAGACAGTGATATCAGGCTGATTGCTGATCTTCTGCTGGAAAAAGAGCTTGATGCGGTTATTGCCACCAACACAACAGTTTCACGCACTGATGTAGAGGGCATGTGTAATGCTGATGAGCAAGGCGGGCTCAGTGGTGTGCCGGTTTATCGACAGTCAACCCATGTGGTTCGTATCCTGGCTGAACAACTGCAGGGACAAATTCCAATTATTGCCGCAGGTGGAATTTTCTCGGATCAGGATGCCAAAGAAAAAATATCTGCCGGTGCTGAACTGGTGCAAATTTATACGGGCTTTATTTATCAGGGAAATGAGTTAATTAAAGACTGTGCAAAGAGTCTGATCTGATTAGTGTGCATACGTAAATAGCTGCTTTTCTACTTCCCCCTTTGTTAACGGGTGAGGTTAAAAGCTGTATTAAAGAGGAATGAAAAAATTACCATGAAAAAAAAATTACCTTCGTTTATTGCTCTGGTCCTGCTTTTGCTTTTATCCGCCTGTGCGCC
>CBDTVA010000203.1:0-5599 GCA_965363935.1 uncultured Gammaproteobacteria bacterium
ATCATTGGCCATTTCAATGTGAATATTAGTATCGATTTTTTTTTGTAACCAGGTATTAAAAATATACCAGCCAGGAATTAGATCGGGCTTGAAATCAGGACTGATTGTCATTGTATAAGGCATATTACTTTCCTTAATGGAGATTAAAACTTTTGAATTAAAATTTTTTTAATTAAAACAATGTTGGATAAAGCTCCATGCATTCTGCTACCTTTTTTGCAGAAGGTTTTCTTCTGACTGAGGTATAGCTAACAATTTCACCATTTCGAACATTGGGTATAACTGTAGCGTAAACCCAGTAAAAACCACCGTCTTTACGAAGGTTTTTAACATAACCATACCATTTTTCTTTTTTCTGAATAGTTTCCCATAGTCCGGCAAAAGCAGCAGGGGGCATATCAGGATGTTTTAAAATATAATGAGGCTGATTGATGAGTTCTGGTTCAGTAAAACCTGACATAGTGACAAAAGATTGATTAACATGGGTGATAACACCCTCTAAATCTGTACGAGAGACAATCAGGCAACCGTCCGGAAATTCGGTTTCGATATCAGTGTAAAGAACTTTGCGCTCTGCCCCATCGAAATACTTGAGAACGGTTTCATGATAAGTATCGCTGGCTAAATCATCAGGAGACATATCTTGCATCAGTAATTACCTTTTTTAGGGTTATGAACAGACCTTATAGCAGCTTGGTAATACTATCTGCAGCACGCTTAACATCTAAAAAGATGAGTCCCAATTTTGCTTTAGGCTTGGCCAAAACGGTGACCACAGCTTCTTCACCAGCATGTGTCATCAACACAAAACCATTGTCTCCTTTAATAAGTACCTGTTCCAGCTCGCCCCTTGCCAGCTCTTGTGAAGTTCTTCCTCCCAGAGATAACATTGCCGCACTCATGGCGCCAACCCGATCTTCATCAAGAGATTGAGGCAGTACGGCGGCAATCATTAAACCATCGGTTGATATTACAGCAGATGCTTCGATATCAGCAGACGTTCCATTGAGTTCATTCAAAATTGAAGATAGCATATCTTCTCTCATCACTTATTCCCCTTGTTAATTAATGTTTCTGAATTTTCAGGCAGCATCAGAATTGCTGACTGTTTTACGCACAAAATACCGTTTATGTAATGTCCAGATCAAATTGACAAACGCATCCTGATCAAAACGTGGTACACCGGATATGACCAATATAAATAATAAATCACCGATATATAGCGGCCAGAAGCCTAGTTGACTATAGCCCGCTGCATCGACCAGTGCAAAAGCGCTGGATTTAATATTTAAATTACCCTTGATAATGCCCTGGTGGCGAACGTAAAGCGATGACAAATCACCGCTTAATGCTGAAAGCTCTTCAGAGGCTTCATGAGTAAAGCCGGTACTGGCCAGATAGAATCCCTGACCATCTGCCAGTAAGGCTTTACCATTGCTGGAAAGTGGTTCAAGGATAACAGGTAAGGCATCTTCAATCGTACCACCTGACAGTTGTCTGCTCTGATCAAATCCCTGTAACCATTTCAATTCCTGTATATGATATAAAATCTGTTCCTGCTCCAAAGCTTCATCAGCAAATAAATGCTTTATTGTATCTGGGTCCAGGTGTGCCGTTGTATCTGCAATCATTAATTGTTGCAGGAATTGTTTGGCCGGTTCGGTCTCTTTGGAGGCAATACAATAATAGGCTCCGGCAGCTGTTGGTAGAATATATTTATCGTCTAATTGCAAGCTCATGCGGTATACTCCAGACCGGGATCAATAGTAAATAAAAGTGCCTGTACCAGGTAAGACATGTCATCAAAGTTACGTGCATCCACTTCGAAAACAGCACTTTTAAAGCCGAGATCTTTTAATTTTCTCTGATATTTATCTGTTTTGATTAACGGCACTATATCAGTTTGAGTAATACCGATAGCTACTGCAGTTTTGTTGATATAATCTTTGAACGATTCCAGAAAAAAAGCCATATCATTAAGTGGATCCTTGCGCGTATTATCGAGTAATAAAATAAGCCCCAATCCATTGGTAGTTAAAATATCCCACATAAAATTAAACCGTTCCTGCCCTGGCGTACCGTAAAGATGAATTTTTTCCCGGGCATCTAAAGTCATTGTGCCATAATCCAATGCCACTGTTGTTTCTGATTTTCTTACCCGGGTCATGTCGGAAGCGCTCTGATTGGTGCAAACCGGTGGCTCATCACTGAGTGTGGCAATCGCTGTTGTTTTTCCCGAACCCACAGGCCCGGCAAAAATTATTTTGAATTCATTCATAATAAATCTCGTTAATCATCCGTTCTTAAATAATAGTCAAGCAATTTCATTCATGGAAGATTTGTGACTAAAATGGGTCAATTTTCCTAACAGTTTTGAGAGAATGGATTGATTGCGGTGTTGTTCCGGCTTCTCAGCTGCAAACAGTTTATCAACCTCTCGACGGGAAATATTTGCCAGACCAATGGCTTTACAGGCACTGTAAAATGCAAACACATAGCGTTGTTCAATCCCCAGCTGTTTTGCAGTGTCAATCAATGTTCGCGGTTGGGCATAGAGCAAGGCCGCAATACGCACCGCATGCGGTATTGAGGCAAGGCGAGTCAGATTCGGCCACTGCATTAAATAAACCGGCTGTGTCAGATCAGTACCCTGTGGTACCCGTCCCCGAGAGGACCAGAGAGTAATAAGCCACATAAATGATTCCATATTCCAGCTTTGCTTCTCCTGTGTTTTCTTTTTGGTTTTATTTTTATTGCTTTGACTAATAGCATGTAATTGATTGCGAAATGATTTACCTTTCGCACTGTATTTAATATTATTTTCATGATGAATCAGGCAAAGAGGCCGGATAATCCCGGGCCCCATAGTGCTATAGACTTTTTGTTCCTGATAGTCAAAATAAAAAATGAGATTCGAGACATTCAGTTCAATGATCTGTTCACTTTTCCGGGACTTGTTACAGGCCTGTTCCACAATAGCCGGTAATAATTTGTTGGGCTCATAGAAAACTTTCTGTAACTGCTCCGGGTTATTAATATCAATATTGGGCTGCTCGCCGACAAAATGCTGTTCATTTTCAGCTCTGAGCAATTTTCCGGCATTTGCTGTAGACACTTTCTGGTTTTTTTTAATGGTAACAAGCGTGTTATCTTGTGTATTTTCTACCGCTTTAACCGAATCTTCGCCGCTGACTATGATTTTAGTATATGAGTTATGAGATACATTCTTTTCAGCAGTTTGCGAGCTTTTCTCTGCTGCTGTGTCGGGTGATGTCTTTTCTAATGAATTCGCTTGCTCCACATCACCCTCGTGATCAGCGGATAACAAATGAAAAATTTTCTTTAATGACTCCTCAAGAGCATCCCGTTTGACCGGCTTTTTTATAAAAAATGTTTTTTTGTGCGTGCAGGCTTGTTCTTCAAGCGATAGTAATAAAATATATTTGTCCGGATAATTGTGCAAAAGTGTTTCATATTGCTGTTGGATATCGTATGAGTCTTTGTCTAGCAGGCATATTTGAGCTTTAGTATAATCATCAAGCATCTGACACTGGAGCTTCTTAAGACCTGCAAAAAAAAACTGATAGGCCGATTTAGAGCGCTCATCAACACCCAGAAATGAAATTGTCATTGCTCCAATAGTCACCCGTTTTCTACCCCTCAATTAAGGCTTTAAGCTCTTTGATTTAATTTATTGCTTTAAAGTAAGGTTCAGCATCATCCCAATATCGGGAAGTCATTAAATGATTAGCAAACTTTTTATATGCAAGCTGAAATTCCTGTTTATAGTTGAGCGCTTTATAAAGATTAATAAGTTTTTCAGTGAGAGCCTCATTTTCGGGATCCTGTTCAAGATGCAGGCTCATATATTCCAGGGCACTATCAAATTGACTGTTTTCAATATAAGAGTCAATGGTATGCAATACTTCCTCAACCCCCTGTGTTGTGGACTTTGGCGGACTACACAGGTTGATCAGGTCAACAGATGTTTTTTTGAAGAAGCAGTTGTGCGGTAGTGAGGTCATGTCACCGGTCAAATGACCAGTGACTAATAGTTCAACTTGTTTTTTATCCAGTATTTTTTTTCCATAGGCAAGCAACCGTCTGCGTAGTGGAAAACCCTGTGAGCCCAGAATAATAAATAAATCGCATAGGGCGGCAAACAATTCATCATTGTTTTTCATTACCCGTGCAAACTGTATTCTTTGCATGTGGCATGTCAAATCACCCGGATTTTGTTTTAGAGAGTATTCAAAAAAGTTTAAAACACGAATTGGTAACAAACTATCGGGTACCTTGCTGCTTTTTTTTAGACCATAATAAAAAACAGGTTCAGTTAAAACGCTAAAATCATCAATAGTATTTATTTCCATGGCTTGATTCATATAATTTTTCTGCAATAAAACTCTGGTATCAAAAAGAATGAATGCAAATAAATTTAGTTAGAAAAATAAAGTCTGTATGTAAGGTATTACCTACAAGGTTGTATTTTGTGAACTAAATCAATAAAAAATTGATACCGTTTATCTGATTTAGCTGATAATGCCCTTTGATTAATACTGCTATCTAATGCGTCTTTTAGCTTTGCGCACCTTGCTTTATGGAAGGCTTATCGGAAAAACGGGTTAATTTGCCTAATAGTTTGGAGAGGATGGACTGGTTTTTGTTATGTTCCGGCTTTTCAGCTGTAAACAGTGTATTAATCTGGCGCCGGGAAACATTCGCCAGACCAATGGCTTTACAGGCACTATAAAATGCAAATACATAGCGTTGTTTGATGCCCAGCTGTTTTGCAGTGTCAGCTAAAGTTCGCGGCCCGGCATAAAGCAATGCTGCGATTCTCACCGCATGGGGTATTGCGGCAAGGCGGGTAAGATTCGGCCACTGTATTAAATAAACCGGCTGATTCAGATCGGTTCCCTGCGGAACTCTGCCCCGCGAAGACCACAGAGTAATAAGCCAGGTAAAAGATTCCATGTCCCAGCTTTGTTTTTTCAGCGTTTTCTTTACGGTTTCATTTTTATTGGCTTGCATAATGGCATGTAATTCATCCCGAAAGGAAGGATCTTTTACCCTATAAGAAATATTCTTGTCATGAGGAATAAGGCAAAGAGGCCGGATAATTCCTGGACCCACACTGCTGTAGACTTTTCTTTCCTGGAAGTCAAAATAAAGAATATGATTCAAAACATTCATCTGAATGATCTGCTCACTCTGTTGGGATTTGCTGCAGGCCTGCTCTACAAAAGCCTGTAGCAATTTTTCGGGCTTATAGAAAATATGCCTTAGCTGCTCTAGCTGGTCAAGATTAACATCGGGCTGTTCAAGATTAATATCGGGCTGTTCACCGACAAAATGTTCTTCATGTTCGATCTTCAGTAATCTGCCGGCATTTGCAGTAGATGTTTTTTTGCTTTCCAGCATCGGAACATGAGAAATATCCTGAGTATTTTCTAGCTTTTTGATGCTATCTTCTTGACTGGCGACAGTTTTAGTCTGTGAGTTAGCCTGGCTATTTTGTTTACCCGTTGCTGGGCTGTCCTTTGCAGAGATTATCGAGGATTTTTTTAATAACGGTATATCTTGCTCAGAGGTGCCC
>CBDTVA010000204.1:0-5586 GCA_965363935.1 uncultured Gammaproteobacteria bacterium
CATTAATATTTGTAATTTAGTTAGTTTTGAGGATTTAATACAATGAGTACCGGTACAGTTAAGTGGTTTAACGAATCTAAAGGTTTTGGCTTTATCAGCCCAAATGATGGCGGCGAAGATGTCTTCGTACATTTCCGTGCCATCGTTGGTGATGGGTTTAAGACTCTTAATGAAGGTCAAACCGTAAATTATGAAGTAGAAAAAGGTCCTAAAGGTCTGCAGGCTGTTCAAGTCCAGCCACAATAAATCTCCCCAGCTTAAAAGCCCTGCCCGTCAGGGCTTTTTTTGCTTCAACAGCAAAGGTTCTTCTATGGGAATAAATTTAGAAGCTGATTGCATTAAGGATGTGGATGTAAGGCCTGAAACACCATAAACTTCTGTTTCCACCTGATACTTTTCCCCTACTTTATCCAACAGCATATCAAAATCACCATCGCCTGAGGCAAGCACAATCACATCGGATTGCTCAGCATACTCCATAACGTCCAGGGTAATCCCAACATCCCAGTCACCTTTTGCAGATCCATCACTGCGCTGAATATAGGGTTTTAGTTTAACTTCAAAGCCAATTCCGCGAAGAATATTTTGAAACTGAAGTTGCTTGTCACTGCCACGATGAATAGCATAAGCAAAAGCATGAATGACTTCCCGGCCCTGAGTCGCTGCAGCCCAAAAAGCATTGTAGTCAAAATGACACATATAATACTCTTTGGTGGTGTAATAAATATTTTGTACATCAACAAAAATAGAAACTTTTTTCAAACCTTATCCACCCTTAACCGTGCTTCGGTTTTCTGATTGCACTGTTTATTTATCGTCCTGAAGTTTTTTTTCTTTATCCAGAGTTTTACTATAGTCCATACTATTGACCTGTCCAATAGTATTTCGACCGAGAATAATATTACTTTTTAAAACAGGGAATGCACTGATCACAGACATAAACACCGCAGCCAAATAGGGTAATGACTGCATCAGCAGGACTATAAACCAGAGTAACTGGTCCAGACTATCCAGAGATAAATAATAATATACCGACCAGGCGGCTGACCAGAGCAAGATCAGTATCAGGGTTTCTTCCAAAGCGGCACCGACAGCCTTGAATAATGCTGCAGATTGCTCCATTTTAGGTGTACGCAGGAAGGGCCGCCCGGTAGTGAACCAACCAAGCCACATGGCCTTAGCTATGGTATGGGATAAAGCCAGTCCGGCAATGGCTGCAGCCAGAGTCTGGCGGAAGGTAACCACAATGTGCACTCCCTGGTACAGGTAGATAATTTTCAAAATTTTAAACACAAACAGGCTCAGCGGTAAAATAGAGAAAATCACCAGCGGCGGATCAAATTTTTCCGGCGCCAGGATCATGGCAGTGGTCCACGATAATGCCGCCACATTAAAGATCATATTAATACCATCGGCAATCCAGGGCAGCCAGCCGGCAATGAAATGGTAGCGCTGCCCGGCACTCAGTTTGCTTTTGATTTTGCCTGATAATTCACCAGCATGAAAGCGCATAATTTGCATCGCCCCATAAGCCCAGCGAAAACGCTGATTTTTGTAATCGACAAATGTATCCGGCATTAAGCCTTTGCCATAACTTCTGGCACTATAGACCGCTTCATGCCCTGCTGTAAAAATCATCAAACCCAGTTCGGCATCTTCGGTGATGGTGTTTTCACTCCAGCCACCCACCTCCTCCAGTACAGTTCTTCGTACCATGGTCATGGTGCCATGCTGAATAATGGCATTGCGCTCATTTCGGGTTACCATACCAATATGAAAAAAGCCACGATATTCCGAAAAACACATGGCCTTGAAGGCATTTTCATGGAAGTCCCGATAGTCTTGCGGTGCCTGGACAATGGCCACTTCCGGACGCTTAAATTGCGGCACCAGTTCACTTAACCAGTTTGCTGCCACGCAATAATCACTATCGATTACCGCAATCACACTGGCCTGATCCGAGGTTTTTTGTAAAGCATAATTCAGAGCCCCGGATTTGAATCCGGAGAGAGGATCTTTATGATAGAATTTAAATTTTTCCCCCAGAGTTTGACAATGTGCCTGTACGGGCTGCCAAACATCCGGATCTCGGGTATTATTATCTATGACAATCACTTCAAAAGTGTCATAGTCCAGCTCTGACAAGGCATTGAGAGTTTCTATCATCATATCTGGCGGCTCGTTATAGGCCGGTACATGAATAGAGACCATAGGTAACTCTTCATCATCCATTGCAACCGGTATTAACTCACGGCGTCGTCCTTTCACCCAAAGCGTTTCAGCCCATTCATGCGCCTCAATCAACAACACAACCACCACACCGGACATGCCAAAGATCATAACAATCCCAACCACAATGGTGGTAATGGTCATATATTGATCGGCGTAGTCATAGATTATCCACACTACAACAGTTGCCAGAGCAAAAGCAATCAGAGCCAGAAAACCGCGTCCATAATGACTCAGTGTTTTGGCATCAATGGAGAGCATGGCAAAGATAATCACCGCAATTAATACTGAAATGCCCGCCAGTACATCCCATTGCGGTATCCCCACAATTGGTTTGGTAAACTCAAATTTGGCCTCGCGCTGCATATCATAAACACCCCAGTAGGCACCAATAGAACCTTCGATATTCTGTTTCCAGGTTTGATCAAAAGCTTCCATCACATAGTAGATATAATCCTCCTGCTCTGCCTTATGCAAAAAACGACGCAGAAAAGTAGCCTGATTGGCCTCTGATGCCACCGCTTCCTTCTCTGTCCGGCCACGACTGGGCCAGCCCACTTCAGCAATGACAATGGGTTTGTCAGGATACAGACCTTTGAGATGCTCAATTCGATTGACAATATGCCCAACGGCATTATCCAGATGAACACCTTCCCAGAAGGGCAGCATGTGTACTGCCAGATAATCCACATGCTTCACCAGTTCCGGATTTTTCTCCCAGACTTCCCAGGGTTCTGCGGTACTGACCGGCATACCCAGTTCAAGCCGGGCATAATCCAGATGGCTTATTAATTGTTCCACTGTGAGGTCTTTTCTTAACAGGACTTCATTACCCACCATAACCCGCACAACATTGCGGCGGTTTTTATCCGCTATAGAAATTAATTGTTGCACTTCCAGAGCATTTTTTTCCTGATCCTTATCAAGCCAGGCCCCCAGAGCCACATTAAGATCACGCTTACTCGCCAACTCCGGTATATTGGCCAGAGTAGAATTGATACTATAGGTGCGCAGTGCGTGTGTTTTACCTGCCAGCAAGACCATATCGGCATCAATTTCTGCAATGCTCGGATAGAGATTTTTTGCCGGATCATGGTATGAACGCATGGGAGAAAAAGAAAATCCCTGAATAGTTTCGGGCCATAGTGGTTCATCTTCAGGTTGATTGGACAAAGCCCATAAAGCAATGGTCAAAACTGCAATTATTAGTGATATAATGATATTGGAAGATTTCATCGCATGAAGATGTCCGTTAGGGTATTTTTGTGAAGGCGTATTCTAGCATTATCCGAGCTAATATTCTTGAACCCTGTTCTCAAATTTAAGCAATAGTACCTGGAATCACAAATACGTCCCAATTTAGCAACTTCTCCGCTTTATTAAATTTTTATTGTAGTTCGGGTTAGGCTGCTTTTTTGCCATAACCCGACTAGATGTCTACCGATAATGTCGGGTTACGCTGCGCTAACCCAACCTTCCAGAGTCGAGATATAATACTGTAATGCAGAAACTTCCTGTCACTCAGGTGCTTCCTGAGATTTCAAACCATCTTTCCAGGCACAACCGTCTGATACTCCAGGCCCCGCCTGGTGCCGGTAAAACGACGCTGGTACCGCTGGCTCTGCTGGATCAGGACTGGCTTGCTGGCAAACGGATCATTATTCTGGAACCCAGACGACTGGCCACCCGCAATGCCGCAGCCCGCATGGCCTGTTTACTGGGTGAAAAAGTAGGTAAAACGGTTGGTTATCAGATTCGTCAGGACCGATGTTATAGCAACCAGACCAGAATTCTGGTTGTGACTGAAGGTATTTTAACCCGTAAGTTACAGGCCGACCCTGAACTGGCAGGGGTTGGCCTGGTCATATTCGACGAATTTCACGAACGTAACCTGCATGGCGACCTATCCCTGGCCTTTTGTCTGCAAAGCCAGGAACTATTAAATGATGAGCTGAAGATTTTGCTGATGTCAGCCACTCTGAATACCGCTGCACTTGCTGAACTGCTAGCAAGCTCTGAGAAAAAAACGCCCGTTGTGAGCAGTCAGGGACGAAGCTTCCCGATTGATATTATCCATAGTCCGGACAATTCTGCTCCGCTTGAGCGATGGAATCTTAGCCATATTGTCACCCAAAAGACCGTCGAGGCACTGACTCAGCATAACGGAAATATACTGGTTTTTTTACCCGGCGTCAGAGAAATCAAACAGGTAGAAAGAGAGTTGCCGGTTTATTTATCTGAACATTTATCCGGACAGGAACTTATGCAGCTGGTTATTGCGCCACTCTATGGTGATTTATCCAGGTCACAGCAGGATCAGGCCATTTCCGTACCACCTGCCGGGCAGAGAAAAGTTGTATTGGCTACCAATATTGCTGAAACCAGTTTGACCATTGAGGGCATCACTGTGGTCATTGATTCCGGTCTGCAAAGAGAAGCCCGCTTTAATCCCGCCTCAGGCATGAATACCCTGTACACTACGCTGATTGCACAGGATTCTGCCGAACAACGCAGCGGTCGAGCAGGAAGACTCAGTGCCGGAACTTGCTATCGATTATGGAGCAAAAGCCAGCATAAACGCCTTCCTGCTCACCAAAGTGCAGAGATACTGCACTGCGATCTGGCTCCCATGCTCCTGGAACTGGCACAATGGGGTATTCATGAGGTGGGGGAATTACGCTGGCTGGATTTGCCACCCCAAGGCACAACCGCCCAGGCAAAAGATTTGTTATTAGCACTAACAGCCATTGATGACTCAGGTAGAATAACCGCTCATGGTAAAAACATGCTGTCTCTGGGCATCCACCCACGTCTGGCACACATGATTTTAACCAGTGTGAATTTAACTAAAGAGTCAATCGATCTGGTTGAATCAGCCTGCCTTATAGCCGCTTTGGTCACTGAAAAAGATATTCTGACTCAACCCGTGAGGGCAGCGCAAAGTCAACATGCCAGAGAGCCACGAACATCTGATATCGTCTATCGTTTGTCTGTTTTACAGCAATTAAAACAAAACCTGCCCATTGACACAAATTTAATTAATAAACAACAATGCAAACGGGTTTTACAATCCGCCAAAGAATTCCGTCAACGGCTTACAAAATACCTTCCCAACAGCAGTATCCGGGAACATCAGGCCGCACAGGATATGACAGGTGTACTATTAGCCTTCGCCTATCCTGATCGAATTGCCAAACTCCGTAATAATAAAGAGTATCGCTATCTACTCAGTAATGGCAAAGGAGCTTATTTTACGGATCAGGATCCTCTGGCCAATGAGCCTTATCTGGTGGTTACAAATTTGACTGAACAGGCTAATAATAAGGAAGCCAGAATTTTTTTAGCAGCGGCTATTGA
>CBDTVA010000205.1:0-5577 GCA_965363935.1 uncultured Gammaproteobacteria bacterium
TGACTATACTGAAGGCCTTGAAGGCTCTCAATTTGTGATCCGTAACCCCAATGCAACCACTACTTGCGGTTGTGGTTCATCTTTTTCTACCGATTCATAAAAGGGCAATATTTTAATTAGTCCTTAAACATATAGTTAGATATGTGATAGAAAAAAAAGTATACTAACAGCCTAGCATTATTAGACAGGCTGTTAAATGATGGAATTTAAAGGCGCTGTCAATAATTGAATATTGACAGCGCTTTTTTTTGGCCACGGATGGCCTTATACCACGAAGCACAAGGATGTGCGAGAGTGGTGCTTGGCCACGGATGGCCTTATACCACGAAGCACAAGGATGTGCGAGAGTGGTGCTTGGCCACGCCACGAAGCACATGGCACGCCTCCTCAACATCGTTTAAAGCACGTTTTGGGTGTTACCGACGTATATCCATACACCAGTGCTTTATGCCAGCATTCCCTGTACCAGAGTAATCGTGTGTGAAAGCAGGGTTTTCTGTTATGATTAGCCCAGGTTAAAAATAACACATTAAATAATGATAAAATATTTGAGGTCTAAATGAACGAGTATCTTCCGGGTCTGGCAGGTGTTCCAGCCACAAAATCTAATATCTCTGACATTGATGGTGAAAAGGGCATTCTTTCTTATCGGGGCTATGATATTGCAGAATTGGCTAAACACAGCACATTTGAAGAGACTATTTTGCTGCTATTGAATGGCCAGTTACCCAAAAAAGATCATCTGGAGAGTTTTACCAGGAAAATATGTAACAATCGGCCATTAAAATACCATATCATCGATTTGATGAAGACACTACCCGAGTCGGCGGATTCAATGGCCATGTTGCAAACGGCGGTGTCCAGTCTGGGCATGTTTTATCAGGGCAGTGAATGTTTGATCGGCAGCAATGTGTGTACCGATTTGGACTATGTTGATGCTGCAACAGTCAAAGTGATTGCCAGAATGGGGACTCTGGTAGCGGCCTGGAAACATATTGACCATGGTTATGATCCTATCACGCCTCGCTCTGATCTCAATTATGCCGAAAATTTTCTCTATATGTTAAATGGTAAGGATCCAGATCCCTTGCTGGCACGTATTTTCGATGTTTGCCTGATTCTACATGCTGAGCACACTATTAATGCCTCCACGTTTTCAGTTCTGGTTAATGGCTCAACCCTGTCAACACCTTATAGCGTTATTTCCTCAGCCATTGGCTGTTTGTCCGGACCCTTGCATGGTGGTGCTAATGCCAAGGTGCTGGGTATGCTGGAAGAAATTGGTAAACCGGAAAATGCGGCCAGCTTTGTCGATCAGCAACTGGAAAGAAAAGTCAAGATATGGGGTATGGGGCATCGGGAATACCAGACCAAAGATCCTCGTGCAATTATCCTGCAGGGGCTTATCAAAGAGCTTCTGGAGGTCAAGGGTGGTGATGTCAATCCATTGTTCGAAATAGCAGAATCTTTGGAAAAAGCCTGTGAAGAGCGATTGGCTGTAAAGGGTGTCTTTGCCAATGTTGATTTCTATTCAGGTTTGCTTTATAAAGAAATGGGCATACCGGAGGAACAATTTACCGCAATCTTTGCCATCGCCAGAAGTGCTGGCTGGATGGCGCATTGGCGTGAACAATTAAAAGATAACCGCATTTTCAGACCCACTCAGATTTATTCGGGAGAAAATAATCGAAACTATAAGCTAATGGATGAACGATAACTCTTTTTTAGTTCAGGGCCATCCTTTATGGTAGTTCCTGGATGCCTGGCCAGATAGCCCCCAGTATGACGGCTTCTTTTGCACCTGTCACGGAGGGCAAATTAGCAGTCAGGCCATTTAGTGTCTGGTGTGCCAGCCAGGCAAAGGCACTGGCCTCTACCCAGTCAGGATGCAGGCCAGCATTTTCTGTTGAAATGATTTTTATTTCCGGCATCTGTTGCTGTAGTCGCAGCATCAGCCGATCATTCTTAATTCCTCCGCCACAGACCAGGAGTTCGTCTGCATGAGGTGATAGTGCCTTGATTTCATTGCTGATTGACAGACAGCTTAATTCAAGCAGTGTGGCCAGAATATTTACCGGTGGAAGCCTGTTTTTTGTGCTTTTTGCTCGTTCCTGCAACTGTGTTTCTATCCATTGATAGGAAAAGTATTCCCTCCCTGTACTTTTGGGCACTGCTTGTGAAAAAAACGGGTCGTTGAGCATTTGTGCTAATAAACTCTTGTCTACCCCCCCCTGAGAGGCCAGCTTTCCGAAATGATCGTAGGCACAATCAAAGTTTCGGACGCACCAGTCGTCCATTAAACCATTGCCTGGCCCGGTATCATAGCCAAGAACTGTTTTCTGACCCGCGGGTAGGAAAGTTATATTGGCAATACCGCCAATGTTTAAAATAACCCGGTTTTTTTTCTCGTCCCTGAACAGTGCCTCATGGAAGGGTGGAACCAGTGGTGCACCCTGACCACCCGCCGCCATGTCCCTGCGACGGAAATCTGCAATGGTTGTGATGCCGGTTGTCTGGGCAATAATATTAGGATCACCAATTTGCAGCGTCGTAGGGTATCGGCTGTCGGGGTAATGGCGAAGTGTCTGTCCATGGCAGCCGATGGCACGGATCTGATCGGGATTAAGCTCATTTTCCTGTATCAATTGTAGGCAACAATCGGCAAATAATTGACCTGTCCGAACGTCCAGTTCAGCATAGCGTTGCAGTTCATCTGCCTGTCGTTCCTGGCTCAGGACCAGTAAGTCTTTTTTTAGACCTGCTGGAATGGGGTAAGTTTTTGCATCCAGAAGAGAAAAAGCATTGCTTGAGTTGATTGCAGCAATGACAACATCCACTCCGTCAAGACTGGTGCCTGACATGAGTCCTACAAAATAATCCGATTCAGAAAAATTATTCTGCACTGTGCGCTTATTCATTCGGTGTTAAATGGAGCGGGCAGGGGAGAACTGTTAACTGTTGCTAAGAAAAACACCCCGAAAGTGATATTAATAAGCTTCCTAGTCCTTTAAGGCAACTGTTTGTTGTTTTCTCAGTTTCAGCTTTGAGATCAGTGTATCTGCTGCACTTTGAAAATCTGTACGATACTTTTTGGCGATCGGGGCTGCACTGGGCAGTGGCACAGTTAACGGATTGCGGTGCTTGCCATTAACACGGAACTCATAATGCAGATGCGGACCTGTTGCCAGGCCTGAGCTGCCAATATAACCGATTGTCTGGCCTTGCTTGACGCGGCTGCCGTGTTTAATTTTTTTGTTATATGAATTCATATGGGCGTATAACGTCGTGTACTTGGAGCCATGCTGTAAAATAATAACGCGCCCATAGCCACCTTTATTACCTTTGAAAATAACCTTGCCATCACCTACTGCCTTGATCGGTGTACCACGGGAAGCTGCATAATCTACCCCTTTGTGTGCGCGAATTCGATTAAGTACCGGGTGTTTGCGGCCACTGGAAAATCGGGAACTGATGCGGGAAAATTCAACTGGTGTGCGCAAAAAGGCTTTGCGCATACTGAGTCCTTTTTCGGAATAATAATCCGTATGTCCAGATGTGTCGGTATAACGAATTGCCTTGTAAACTTTTCCCTGATTGACGAATTCAGCAGATAGAATACTGCCGTTGGCAATTTTATCATCATCAATGTATTGCTCTTCATAAAGCACTGAAAAAGAGTCGCCTTTACGTATATCCAGGGCAAAATCGATATCCCAGCCAAATATTCGCGCCAGCTGCATAATGAGGGAACTGCTTAAGCTTGCCTTGTTCCCGGCAGAAAAAAGCGAATTATTAATAGTACCCGAAGCAAACTGTTGTCTTGTTTCAACGTCTTTACTATCAATGTGAGCAACAAACTGTTTGCCTTTTCTATTGATAACCAGGGTATCAACCTTATCAAGGGCAAAATGCAGTTTTTTGAGCTCATTATGATTGTCCACAGTAATGACAAGCTCCTGGCCAGGTTTGATGCGGGTCAGGCGTTTTGCCTCCTTGCTGGAATTAAGAATTTTATATAAAGTGCTGTTGCTCAAAGACTGACGCTTGAAAATACCTGACAGGGTATCCCCTTTTTGTACCACAACTGTCCTGATATGAGTTGATTTATTTTGCTCACTGGTATTACCGGGGTTTTTATTTTTACTGCGTTGAGTTGTTTCTCTTTTCTCTATAGCAAGCATAGTGGAGGCACTGACGGACTCCGCTTTTTTGTTTTGTGCAGCAACATTGATAACATCACTTAAAACATTAATTTTTTCTGATGGCTGCGAGTTCTGGCTCTGGACTGTTTCTTTAGACTCAACAATTAAATCCGACTTCAGGCCGGAAACCGGTGAAGGATTCTTGAAATGCTCTTTTTTCGCAGCGCTAACAGCGCTGTCAGCAGCATGCTGCAATTCAGTTTCAGGTTCAATATAGGCAATGGTTTGTGGTTCAGGTTCAGAATTGTAGTCAATTTCAGGTAATGCCAGCACAGTAGTTTGCTTGTTGTCAGACTCTGTACCGGTGAGAGCTAATTGTTCAGGTATTAAATCGGAATTAGAATAGATAAGGACAGCGAATAAGGCTGCAATAAGAGTAACGGACAATACACTGGGTAGTAGAAAAGCCCGGCTGCTTTTTTTCCTGATTATAAGCTTGTAACGTTTGTTGTTTACGCGCCTGTAGTTTTTATTTAAAAAGATGTTGTAATTCACGGAAAATCCTTGACTTTTTTTGCTAAAGATAGCTTTAAATCAGTGAAAATGCAATAGAAAAATAAAAAAAATTAATTCTTTTTTAAGTTAATGTTAGCTGAACAGCGTAGAAATTATGGTAACCTTGTCGCAGTTTTGAAAAAATATTGGTTAAAAAATAGACAAATCCGATATAAAGATGCCAATGAGTTTGCATAAATAAAGGGAGTATATAGACAAAATGGGCAGAATAGAAGACGCTCTGGAAATTATAAAAAGAGGCACAGATGAGATTTTGCTCGAAGAAGGCCTGGTGGAGAAATTAAAAAGCAATAAACTGCTTATAGTCAAAGCAGGTTTTGATCCGACTGCTCCTGATCTGCATCTTGGGCATACTGTCCTGATTAATAAATTGCGTCAGTTTCAGGAATTGGGGCATGAAGTTCATTTCCTGATTGGTGATTTTACCGGTATGATTGGTGATCCAACCGGAAAAAATGTAACCCGTCAGCCGCTTACCGAGGAGCAGGTATTAGACAACGCCAGGACTTATAAAGAGCAGGTGTTTAAGATTCTGGATGAAAAGAAAACCAAAGTAGTCTTTAATTCTCAATGGATGGGATCAATGAATGCAGCAGGGCTGATTAAGCTGGCTGCAAATCAGACGGTTGCACGTATGCTGGAACGAGATGATTTCAGCAAGCGTTATTCATCCGGACAGCCTATCGCTATTCATGAATTTCTCTACCCGTTGATTCAGGGTTATGATTCAGTGGCTCTAAAAGCGGATATTGAACTGGGCGGTACCGATCAGAAATTTAATTTGCTGATGGGCCGGGAATTACAAAAAAGCCATGGTCAGACACCGCAGATTGTTATCACCATGCCAATCCTGGAGGGT
>CBDTVA010000206.1:0-5549 GCA_965363935.1 uncultured Gammaproteobacteria bacterium
AACAAGCGGTGTTGTTTAGCATTACTCAATACCAGCAGTTTAGCACTCCAGTTTTTCAACAACATGAGGTCTTTATCAAACTCTCTGGCTGTTTTATTGGCCCGGGTGATCAAACCAATATCTGCATTGGATATACTTGCAAATTCAACAACCAGCTCGACCAGTGAAGCACTGAGCAATAAAACACCCATCTCCCCATTTTCATGTAAAAGGGGCGTTGCGGTATATAAATTACATTGTTCCCGACATGCCAGTAAACTGCCCGGCTGCTCTGTTTTTAAACTATCCCTGACCATCAATTTTACCGTTTCAGGCAGCTTGGCGGGATTCCATGTCACTACAGGTTGCTCAATATTTTGAAAATAGTAAACACTGTTCAAACCATACTCAATTTGCAATAACGAAGCATGTCGTTCAAGAACCATTTTCAGCTGATGGGCAAAAGAGCCTCTGGATTGTGAAAGGTAGGAGCCTTCAGCTGGGTCTGTAGTTACAGAATGAGAGCCTTCAGCTGAGTTTTTAGTCAAAGAAAAAGAGTCTTTGGATAAAAAGTCATTTATTTTTAATACAGGTATCAGATAAGATAACTGTTTCATACGATCGAAACTGTTTTTTAACAATCCATCAAAACCTCTTTTGTGGGATTGTTGTGTCAACAATCTGTTTTGTTCAAATTGTGACACGATTTGATCGTAGGTCACCAGTGTAACCGCAACATTTACGATAATCAGAACAAGACTGATCCCCAGAACAACCTTCCATTTGAGGCTCAGATATAATACTTTTTTCTTTCTGAAATCAATAAAGGTCATGGAATCAATAAGACACAGGGACAGCTTCTGGAAAAAATTCTCTTTGAAATAAATACATACACAAAAGATAGATAACAGATGACTTAAAGGCAAGGAATAGCGCGTGTTTATAGAATTTCCACAGTGGATTTCAGGTTGAAAAGACACCTCCTCAACCTCACATTATTATGTAAAGGTGAACAGTAACAAAACTGCATAAACTGAATAATTGCCTTAAACTGAATAATTGCCTTAAACTGATATGAATGCACTGGAAATAAAAAACCTGAGAAAAGTTTATAAAAATGGCTTTGAAGCTTTAAAAGGCATCGATCTCAGTGTCAGACAAGGTGATTTTTTAGCCTTACTGGGTCCTAATGGTGCTGGAAAATCCACCACAATTGGTATTATTTGCTCACTGATTAATAAAACATCAGGCGAGGTTATTATCCAGGGGCATGATTTAAATAAATCCCCCAGAGAAGCCAAACAAACTCTGGCTATCGTGCCACAAGAATTCAATTTCAACGTATTTGAACCGGTCGAAGAAATTTTAGTCAACCAGGCGGGATATTATGGCGTCAGCCGTCCTGAAGCTTTTAAACGGGCTGAACTGTACTTAAAGCAATTAAAATTATGGGACAAACGCAGGGAAATGGCGCGTGATCTCTCAGGCGGTATGAAACGTCGTCTGATGGTAGCCAGAGCATTGATGCATAATCCCGACATTTTGATTCTCGATGAGCCTACGGCCGGAGTTGATATTGAAATCAGACGAACCATGTGGGCTTTTTTGCAGGAGATTAACCAGCAAGGCACAACCATTATTCTGACCACCCACTACCTGGAAGAAGCCGAACAACTCTGTAAACACATCGCTATTATCGATCAAGGTAATATTATTAAAAATTGTTCCATGGAGGAATTATTGGCAGAACTGAATAATGAATGTCTGGTATTGAATCTGAAATCCCCGCTTGAAAAAGCACCCTCTCTGCCTGACTACCCAATAAATCTGACAGGCAAGACTACTCTTGAAGTTGAAATTAGAAAACATGAGAGTGTTAATCGACTTTTTCAATTATTAACTGAGCTTAACATTGAAGTTCTGAGTATGCGTAACAAAAGCAATCGCCTTGAACAATTGTTTTTACACCTGGTCAGACAAAAGCAGGAGCCTTCAGCGGATCAGGAGCCTTCAGCAGTTAAAGAGCCTTCAGCGAATAAAGAGCCATCAGCAAATAAAAAGCCATTGACGACCACCATAAATGTCTAAACCATGTATTTAAAAGAAAATTTCACAGCCTATAAAACCATTGTCATCAAGGAAATTCTGCGTTTTTCCCGGATATGGCTACAAACAATTATTCCTCCGGCCATTACAATGGGACTTTATTTTATTATCTTTGGCCAGCTTATCGGTTCCCAGCTTAACGATATTAATAATTACAGTTATATGGATTACATTGTTCCCGGTTTGATCATCATGTCGATTATCAGCAATTCTTATTCTAATGTGGTTTCCTCATTCTACGGCACTAAATTTCATCACCATATCGAGGAACTACTGGTATCTCCAATATCTAACTTCACCATTTTGGCCGGTTACGTGTCGGGGGGCGTAGCACGGGGACTAGTAGTTGGTCTCATCGTCACACTGGTCTCTCTGTTTTTTACCCGGATCCATATTGACAGTTACGCAATTACGATATTTATCGCCCTGTTAACTTCAATTCTTTTCTCCCTGGCAGGTTTAATTAATGCCATTTTCGCCAACAGCTTTGATGATATCAGCATCGTCCCAACCTTTGTTTTAACCCCTCTGACCTATTTGGGCGGCGTCTTTTATTCCATAGAAATGCTGCCTGAATTTTGGCAGAATGCATCATTAATTAACCCGGTACTTTATATGGTCAATGGCTTTCGGATGGGCATGCTCGGTGTATCCGATGCCAGCTTGTCATTAGCCATTGTTATTATTGTCGGATTCATTATTTTACTAGGCTCCTTTAGTCTATGGCTACTGCATAAAGGTATCGGTATAAAAAAATAATAACGAACCCACTTTAAAAAAGCCAACCCTGGGTTAACTATTAGGAACTACACAGTGGAATTAATATATTCAATTGATTTTGCCAATATTATCAGGCAGAGCCAATACAGCGGATTGATTATCTTCTCAATTGCCTTTTTGGAAACCTTGTTACTGGTCGGTTTCTTCTTTCCAGGTTCAGTTGCCTTAGTTGCCATTGGCACCTTAGTTTCTACTGGTCATCTGGAATTGTGGCCGACTCTATTTTGGGCTTTTGCTGGTGCTGTCCTTGGCGATAATATCAGTTTCTGGATTGGCGTCCATTTTCAGGAACCATTAAAAAAATCCGGCATGTATGCCAGGCATAAGGAAGCCTTTAGAAAAGGGGAAATGTTTTTTCACCAATACGGTGCCTATAGTGTTGTCGTAGGACGTTTTATCGGCCCGATACGGGCTGTAATTCCAGCAATTGCCGGCAGTATGGGTATGCCAGGGAAATTATTTTTTATCGTCAATGTATTTTCTGCCTTGCTGTGGGCACCTGCCTATATTATACCCGGTATTATCTTTGGTGATGTGTACAAACTACTGGAAAAATACATCCACATAGAATTCTGGAGCTTATTACTTATTTCAGTTTCCATACTGATTGCTCTTTTTATCTTAAAGCACTCCTCCCGGCATAATAAAAAAAGTATTGCCTATATTGGCCTGTTTTTAGTATCACTATTTTCTCTGACCTTCACTCAGATATCATTCCCAGGTTGAGCATTTCATCATACAACATTGCCAGACGCCCCATTGGTTCATCTAACTCAAGCAGCTGCTGTTTTTTTAGCAGTGACAAGGGCAAAAGCTCACTTAATCTGGAACCAACCCATGTTGCATTATCATATTGTTTTGGCAATGTAATATAGGGATGCTGCAATGTAGAGAAAACATTTTTCAAGACCGTTACCATTGCTTGATATTGTTCAGGTAAAGGTTGTACAGGCTCTGCATCCATCAATTCAACATCAGCTACGGTCAATTCATTATCTCGCACCTGCTGGTGAATGACTTTGAATTTTTGCTCACCTTTGACACTGATCCCCAATAAGCCATCTGAGCGATTTTCCCAAAAAGAAATTGTTACCAGGGTACCAACCGGATAAATTTTTGGTGCCAGTCCCACTTCACTGCCTTCACTTATAAGACAGATCCCAAATCCATTTCCAGTTTTCTCGCATTGGGTTAACATATCCAGATAACGCGGTTCAAAGACTTTTAGTGCTAGCGGTCCATCAGGAAATAATACCGTTTTTAAAGGAAAAAGCGGTAATTCATTGATAATTGATGGTGTTTCTGGCGTACTGGTTTTAGTCAATTGACTCATTGCATCCTGCTCTTATCACATATAAATACAAGCTGGAATCTTTTTCAACCCCAACGGGAAATTAGTGATTGCTTAACACCTAGATGATCAAGAATTCGTGCAATCACAAACTTGACCAGGTCATCCACCGTTTTAGGCTGGTGGTAAAAACCTGGCGATGCCGGCATAATGGTCACGCCTAATTGGCTTAATTTGAGCATATTCTCCAGATGGATCGCAGAAAAAGGCATTTCTCTGGTGAGCAAAATTAATTGTTTACGCTCTTTTAACATAACATCAGCAGCTCGCTCTATCAGGTTATTGCTCGCCCCATGAGCTATTGCAGACAGGGTACCCATTGAACATGGGCAAACAACCATGGCATTGGCTGGATTTGACCCACTGGCCACTGGCGCTGTCCACTGCTCTTTTGTGAACACCTCAAGCAAAGAGCCTTCAGCAAGTGCAGAGCCTTCAGCGGATAAAGAGCCTTCAGCAGATAAAAAGCCTTCAGCCGACAAAGTGCCATTAGCTGTTGAAAGGCTGCCGGAAGTTGAAAAATAATCAACAAAAAACGTTTTTAAATCCTTGTCTTTATCAGGCAAGTCCAGGTTCAATTCAGTTTTTATCACCACCTTGGCAGCAGAAGAAAGCAGTAAATAAACCTTCACTTCTGCAGCAAATAAACTGCGCAATAGTTGGATAAAATACGGTGCTCCTGATGCACCAGTCACTGCAACGGTGACAACTTTATGGGTCATTCTTTATCAAACCACCAAGTCCATCTAATAATTTTTGATGAATTCCCTCAAAACCACCATTACTCATAACAAGCAAATGATCAGAAGGTACTACATCAGACAAAATTGCCTGGTTCATTTTTTCTATATCACTATAACCATGGGCTTTATTACCCAATAATTCAAGCGTATCAGCAAATTTTATAGCATAATCATCCGCTAAATACAGAAATACCTTGTCCGCCTGAGCAAGAGCACCAGGCAAACTGCTATTATGTATCTGCATTTTCATAGTATTGGAACGGGGCTCAAGAATGGCTATGATACGCTGTTCAGGACCCACTTTGCGCCTCAGTCCATCAATTGTCGTTGCGATGGCAGTAGGATGATGGGCAAAATCATCATATACAGTGACACCATTAACTTCTCCCCTAACTTCCATCCGGCGCTTAACATTTTTAAAACCGGCCAGGGCATCAATGGCATGTTTAACAGGTACACCCGCATGTCGAGCCGCTGCAATGGCTGCAACAGCATTATCGACATTATGCTGCCCAAGCAGATTCCAATGCACCACACCTTGAGATTCACCGTTCCAGAAGACTTCGAAATGAGAGCCATCAGCGTAATGA
>CBDTVA010000207.1:0-5524 GCA_965363935.1 uncultured Gammaproteobacteria bacterium
CTGATGAGAGTTTTTGATTTTTAAGCCAAGCCAGTGGTTTACAGAGCCTTCAAGAACCAGTGTCTCAGGGCGGTAGTCCGGATGCCAGGTTTTCAGCAAATAATCAGAATTTTTTAACACATAGGCGCAATAGCGCGAACGCATTAATTGCTCCGCTGTTTCGGGCTGTTGTGCCGCCGATCCGGCCAAAGTGCTGTCAAGAAAGCGTTGACAACACTGCTGGAAGGTTAAGCCGGACTGGCAGGGGCAGTCCGATCGGGTGTCCGCTATTGAGTCAGCGCGGGATTTACGGCTCATAATAGTTGGGATCAGGGTAATACCGATTCATTATTAAACAGGGAGGCGATGGATTCTCTTTGCCGTACCAGATAATGTTGCTCGCCATCTACCAGGACCTCTGCAGCACGTGGCCGGCTATTGTAGTTTGAACTCATGGTAAAACCATAGGCTCCCGAGGAGCGAACTGCGAGCAAGTCTTCAGCCTTGATGGCCAAGGTACGGTCTTTGCCGAGAAAATCACCCGTCTCACATATCGGACCAACCAGATCATAGACTCTTTCTTCGGCGTCACTGTTTTCCAGGACGGGAATAATTTCCTGCCAGGCTTGGTACAGGGTTGGCCGTATCAGATCGTTCATAGCGGCATCAATGATGGCAAAATTCTTAGCTTCATTGCTATCATTGTTTTTCAGGAACTCAACGCGGGTAACCAGAATGCCCGCATTGCCGGCGATGGCGCGGCCGGGTTCAAGAATGATCTTGAGCAAACGTCCGGCGATAACCTCTTTGATAGCTTTGGTGTATTCTGCAGGTGAAGGCGCAGTTTCGTTATGGTAAGGAATGCCCAGACCGCCGCCCAAATCAAGGTGCTGCAGCTTGATACCATCCTTGCGCAATTCATCCACCAGCACCAGAACTCGCTTGAGTGCATAGATAAAGGGTGCGAGATCCAATAATTGTGAACCGATATGGCAGTCCACACCGACAATTTTAAGATTATCCAGTCCGGCTATTTGTTGGTAAACCGCACGGGCATTTTCAATCGGTATGCCGAATTTATTGGACTTGAGACCCGTGGAAATATAAGGATGGGTTTTAGCGTCTACGTCCGGGTTGACACGGACTGAAACCGGTGCAATAACCCCCATTTCAGTCGCTACTTCATTAAGACGCTCTATTTCGGCTTCAGATTCAAGATTAAAGCAATGAATGCCAACTTCCAGAGCACGCTGCATTTCATCACGTCTCTTGCCGACACCGGAAAAAACAATTTTTTCCGGTGAACCGCCAGCGGCCAGTACCCGTTCCAGTTCACCCACCGAAACAATGTCAAAACCACTGCCTAAACGAGCCAGAAGGTTTAGTATGCCCAGATTGGAGTTGGCTTTTACTGCATAGCAAATAAGGTGGTTCTGTTTATCAAGAGCGTTATTAAAAGCATGCCAGTGACGTTCCAGAGTGGCGCGTGAATAGATATAAAGTGGTGTACCATAACGGTTTGCCAGCTTGGTGACATCATTATCTTCAGCCATTAAGCGGCCATTCTGGTAATTAAAATAATTCATAATTTTTATTTTAGATTGTTATTATCTGGTTTGTTGCAAGGTCGCATTTTCTTTTGGCAGATATAGTGGCCCTTTTTGTCCGCAGGCCGTGATCATACTGGCTATACCAAAAATTACGATAATAAGATAAAGTGCAAGTTCTGCCCGGCACCATTTCATAGTTTCACCCGTCAAGTTACTCTATAATCGACAGAGCAAGGCTGAGTTTGCTCAGTCCCGCTCATAAGAAATAGCATTATAACTGAAAAAAGTGGGCACTTGATACGTCGTGAAATTAAAATCCTATATTTTTCGCTGGGTCACTCTGGCTACTTTGCTGCCGGCTACGGCTTTGGGACTTTTTGCAACATACTATGTACAAAATCTTTATCATGACAACGCAGCCGAGGATATCCAGCACAGCCTGGAAAATATTTCTGCTGAAATGAGCCGCAGTTTGCAAGCGGATCAGGAACTCATTCTAAAATTGCCTGAATCCAAAGCCATGAAGCAGTTTTATCCGGTACTGGAAGCTGCCAGATTAGGTGAGCGGCACCTGGATTATGATTCCAAGATTTATATTCTTAGCCAGTTCTTACAGCAATACCAATCGGTTATTGCTCTTTTTGATGTTTTCAGGGTAATGGATATTCGTGGTAATACTCTGCTTAAAGTGCGCTCCGGTCAGGAAAGTATTACCCGCTATGAGGGCTTTGAACCTTATGACATTATGGACAAGGAAATCTTTCAGCCGGAACAGATCAAATTCCTGTCTGATTTACCGGAAAAGAGTGTCAGTTTTATTGAGTTGCCGCAGACACGTGAAGAAATGGGGCAGGAAAACAATAACGTGATCCCTGATGGGGTCGTGCCTTTGTTTTATAAAGGTGAAAAAGTGGGTTATTTAGCGGCCACTCTGGGAGGAGGGGACATTGATCAATTGCTGGAGCTGGCTGCGCGCCTGTATAACGGCAAATTACTAATTGCGGAAATTGATGAAGAAAACAAGGTGCGCAATGGTCAGATCCTTTATGATGATAAAAATTTGCTGCGTTTTGCACAACTAAAATCCTCTATTGAAAAAATTCACAACCTGGATGATGGTCTGGTCTGGGATGCCTTTTTGCAACAGCCCTATGGTTCTGTTGCTAACAGCAAGGAAAACAAGCATTATTACTATCTGGAGTATTTTCCCTACCCGGATTCACTCACCTCCTGGATCATTGTCAGTGAAGTTCAGGATAAAGCGTTTACTTCGCCGTTTGAGCGTATTCGTACCGGGATTTGGCTATTGGCGGGTATTGCTGCATTCACTAGCCTGTTTTTGGCACATTTTGCTTCCAGGGCTATTTCTACTCCCATTATGCACCTGGCGGGAAATCTAAAAACCTATGCCGATGGTAACCAACCACTGGCCATAAAAAGCAATATCGATGAATTGCAGGAATCATCCGCATCGTTTACCTATATGGCACAAAAGCTGGAACAGGAACAGCAGGAACGTATCAAGGCGGAGAATATGGTAATACAAAGTGCCAAGCTGGCGAGTCTGGGGCAAATGGCTGCGGGTATAGGCCATGAGATCAATAATCCGCTGAATAATATCCGTTCCCTGTCACGTTTAATACGTCGTGATCTGGAAAAGAGCCTCGGCACAGAAGATGCAAAGGATAAGTGCTATAAAGCCATGCTTGAGGACATCAAATCTCTGGATGAGGAAGTGATCAGGGCATCTGATATTGTCCAGGGGGTATTGAGTTTTGCCCGGCATTTACCCGATAGGGAATTCACCCGTATCAATGTTGCCGAGTTATTGAAAATTCTTGAAGGACTGGTAAAGCAGGAAGCCGGGCGTGCTAAGGTGCAATTAAGCGGAATTGACACGCTACAAAGTAGTGAAGTGGTTATGATTATGGGTGATCAGGGCAAGCTGCAGCAGGCACTGGTCAACATACTGCTCAATGCCATTCATGCCAGCACTTATAGCAGCGGCTCTTATGCCGGAGATGAGACTGGCAGTGAAATAGAGCTGTCATTGACTGTTGAGGATCAAAATATGATTTTATCTATTCGTGATCATGGGCCGGGTATTGATGAAGCTATGATGGATCAGATTTTTGATCCCTTTTTTACCACCAAGAAAGTCGGTCATGGCACTGGGCTGGGCTTATCCATATCTCTCGGCATTATCCAGAATCATAAAGGTCAGTTGAGTATTGAGAATGCTGAACAGGGTGGTGCGATTGTGAAAATTGTTCTGCCCATATGTGCCTGATTCAAAATATGCTACCTTTGCTGATATGAGAGTTTACTTTTAACAGCCAACACGGCTATACCTGGTAATTGAAGCTTTATGTGGGTATTTTATTCAAAATCGTTCTGGTGAACATTTTATATTCAAGCGTATGAAAAAAAAATTAATAATTATTGATGATGAGCCTAAAGCCGGGCATCTGATGCAGCGCTATCTGGACGATACATACGACTGTCAGGTATTTCAGGATCCCATGGCGGCCATGGATTATTTTTCCCGGGAAAGTGCTGATTTGCTGATCACCGATATGCAAATGCCGCATATGACTGGAGCTGAAGTACTGGCGCAAATTCGGACAGTGGATAAACAGCTTCCCGTTATTGTGATTACGGCATATTCAAATGTGGACAATGCGATTGAAGCTTTGCGCCTGGGGGCTACTGATTTTGTCAAAAAACCTTTTGATATTGAAGAATTAAAAATCATAATCGATAAAGCGTTGAATGTTTCCTCACTCAAAGCTGAAAACGTCCGTTTAAAAGAGCGGCTTAAGGCACAGCAGGCGCAGGATGAACGCTATAGGATGATAGGCACTAGTGCCAGTATGCAAAAGGTCTATGAAGTCATCGGCAAGATTGCGGATATTCGCTGTAATGTCATTATTGAGGGCGAATCCGGAACCGGTAAGGAGCTGGTTGCCAGGGCGATCCATTTTCAGAGCCAGTCGGCAGACAAACCTTTTATTGTTATTGACTGCGGTGCGCTCACGGACAGCCTGTTGCAAAGTGAACTTTTTGGTTATGAAAAAGGGGCATTTACCGGTGCCAATAAACAAAAAAAAGGTTTATTGGAAACCGCTTCAGGCGGTACCCTGTTTCTCGATGAAATTTGTAATATATCAGACAATATGCAGACTAAATTACTGCGTGTGGTTCAGGAGCAGCAGATAATCCGAGTGGGTGGGCTGGAGGCTATTGATATTGATGTTCGTTTTGTGGTGGCCACCAATCAGCCTATGGATAAAATGGTGCAGGAAGGTAAGTTTCGCCATGATTTATACCATCGCCTGAATGTCATTAATATCCAGGTTCCGCCTCTGCGCGCACGCCTGGAAGATATTCCTTTGCTGACAAAGGCACTGATCAAACGCTTTGCGAAAAAATACAATCGCAAAATCAGTGGTTTTGATCCGGCATCTCTTCAGGTGCTTAATAGCTATCACTGGCCCGGAAATGTACGGGAGTTGAGTAATATCATTGAACGGGCAGTGGCATTATCTGATAATGAAGTTCTGCATCTGACTGAAATACCTGTGTCAGTTGCAGCGCCTGGGCAGCTGAGTGCAGATCAGATTGACAGTGATCATCCGACTCTTGCGGAACTGGAAAAACGCTATATTTTTAAATTGCTAAAAGCCAATAATGATAATAGGGAAAAGACCGCAGCTATTTTGGATGTCAATAAATCCACCCTATGGCGCAAGTTAAAGGAATACAATGTATAACTTCTATTGGAAACCGGTCAACAGGGTAACTGTTCAACTGGAACATAACTTGATAGAGAACAATAGTGAAATTTAACCCTTTTTTCATAAATACGGGCAGTGTAAGCCGTTTGACGTCAGGGCAACTGGAGGTTGCTACACGGCGCATCGCCTGTGATTTTGGATCTCGGGCGGAATATTCTCCTTTAGCTTATGTGCTGTTTCTGGTCAGTCTGACCAGTG
>CBDTVA010000208.1:0-5483 GCA_965363935.1 uncultured Gammaproteobacteria bacterium
TCCTTTGCCCACCGATTTTTGACCGGCCAGAAAAAAACAAAGCCCGATAATGATTTTATCCAGAGTATTGTCAAAGGTGGTGCCCAAGGTTTCCATACCGTTTAATGTCAGTATCTATTCATGCGTTTCAATGAATTGCTGTAAATGGTTGATAATTTCTTGAGCATCATCTTTGCTAAGAGAATCTGTATTTAGAATTTGTATTAAATCTTTCTTGTTCACGGGGTAATCTTTAATTAGATTTATAATATCTTCACCCTCAAAAGAATATGCAGTTAAAGGAATAACGAGATCTGGACGTTCAAGAGGTACCAACTCTAAGGGATTGCCTTCAATATTGATGTATATGTAAAATCTATCTGAACCTTCTGGTAAAGAAGCATCGTAGTATAAAGTTGTCCCCATTGGAAGTAAATAATACTGATTCTGATTCTCAGAAGCGATACGTAAAGGTTGTTGAAGAACATGAATTTGTTTGTTTGACATATTTGAATATCCTAATATTAAAACTATGAATACACTAGCGGTAGCTATGAATATAATAACGGAAGCTAGAGCATTTTTTTTGAATTGCATGTTTCTTATTTTTTGTAAGTTACTGCCTGAGTAGGTGCAGTTTCACCTTTTAGGCTGTTTAAAAAATTATTGAGATCAGCGGGCATAAAAACTTTCTGTGGCCACCCTTCATATTTTGCAGCGAGTTTATCCATAACACTCAGCCCACCACCCTTATTATATTTTTTAGAGCCTTGCATGAGAGATGGGAGTGCTTTTTTTGCTCCGTCTATACTCACTGTTGTACAATTTGTTTTAAGTGCATGATAGTCATCAATCCGATATTGCTTCATGAAACCACGGTCTTGATTTGGTTTTTTATCCTTTATTTTATATTCAAAATATTTGATAATTTTCTTTGCATCGTCTTCATCCACAATAAAACTATGTCCAGTAGTAACTCTCCCTGTCACATTTTCTCCACGAATATATCTATTAAAGTCTGTCCATACACGTAGCATACCCTCACCTTCCGAGCCACCGATACCCCACACTTTACCATATCTTCCGTAATCGTAGGTAATATCTTTTGTACTTGTGATGACACGTAAAGCTACGTGTCCATAAGGTTGATTTTTCCCATGCTTTTTGTAAGGCCCACCAACCAATAGTTCCACAGTAGCTTTTTTATCGGGTTTTGTAATTAAATCGGATTTAGTTAAACTTTCATTATTATTACAATTTTTAACACCATCTGGAACACAATGTGGTTCAGATTCTGATTTTTTTTTGTTTTTTAAGGCAGTCTTTCCATTAGTCATCGTGTTCAACCCTCTTCAATGCTTATTATTTCAGGCTGAATAAAAACATAATCTTTTTGCATTTTTTGCCAGGCGGTGTCATCGTATTGATTGTGGGCATCCACCCAAACCTGTTCGGGTAACTCATCGGCTATGGTACCGACTTCACATTTTTTGTCCCATTGATAGAGCCATTTCTGGACTCTTGGGTGTTCATCAAAGTTGGGTCCCACATCAAACATCATGCCGAGGTAAAAGGCAAAATCACGTCGTGTTTTAATGCCATAGTGCCGTCCCCGACGAATGCCATGGCGGATCATCTGATTAATATCTCTGCCCTGGTAGGCCAGCAATAAATCAAAACAATGCTCTGTTAAATAGTTTTCCATATTACTCCGTAGGGATTCTTCAGTAATATGTTGCAGATAGATAAGGTGATGCTCCTTAAGATGCCACCAGGCAGTTTTTAACTGGGGATGAAGCGTTTTGAGTTCAGATAAGGGCACAGCAAGCGCTGGGTCGGCTTGATAAGTGAGTGCCCACTCATCCTGTTCGTCATAGAGGTATAAAGCCTCACAAAAGGCTAATAAACGAGCCTGTTCATAGGTTTTGCAAGCGTCTAAATAGGGGCCAAGAATTTGTGGCGAATACAGTTTGTAGATGGCAACATCACCATCCAGTGCATAGACTGTGAGCAGGCTTTGCCAATGCTGATACAGTATGTCAATCTCATGCTCTGAAAAGAACAGCATAAAATGCTCAGGCGATTGTTCAAGCAGGTAGCGTAGATACTGGTATTGGTTAAGCTCAATTTGCACCAGATAGGGGGCCTGATCGCGCAGTTCCTGAAGGAGAGTGCCATGAAACAAGCTGCGGAAGATGGGGGCATCATTTTGATTAAATAATTCACCGCGCAGTATTTGATGGGAGTTGACATCAATTAGAACGTAGACATAACATTCTTCATTAAGTAATTTCTGCTGAATATACTCTATAGGATGGTGCAGGGTTTGTGGATTCATTGTGACTATTCTCCCACTTTTTTCTTTTCTGCTACTTTTCTAGCTTCTTCTGCACAGGGCTTGCAACCCCCGAGTTTATCGTCATCCAACTGTCTATGTTTGCCCGAACCCTGTGCAAAGAGAAAGGGTGATAATTGAAAGGCCGCTTGCGGCGCAATGGCTTTATAGCTTTGACCGGGTTTGTCCTTATCGGCCTCAGTCGCCTGATAAGGTACCTGTGGTGAAGCAGGCGCGGCAGAACCCGGACTGCCGCCGCTATTGAAATTAACTTTAATACCATTGATAGTGACACCGGACGGATCGATTTTGATAAAACCACCCGATGCCTTGAAGGTGATTTCACTGCCGGCATCGAGAACTGTGCTGGAAGCTGATTTTATATGAACTTCATTGCCGGCTTGCTGCAGATAGTTTTGCCCCAGTTGAATATGCTGTCGATCGCCAATGTTTTGTGACAAATCCTTATCGATTTTTTGTTGATGATTAAGTTCAATTTTCTGGTGATTATCTTTCTTTATGTGTTCGTAATTTTGTTGCTCTACAATTAATGAACGTGTATTGCCAATGTGTTCGCGACGATCATTTTTACAACGGATATCCAGATCTTTTTCACTGTGAAAATAAATCTGTTCCTGAGATTTTTTATCTTCATAACGAATTTCATTATAGCCCTCACCACCTGGAGTGGAATTGGTTTTAACCGTACTGCGGGTTTTGTGCTCAGGTAAACGATAGGGTGGTAAACTATCACCGTTATAGCAGCGTCCGCTGACTATAGGTCGATCAGGATTACCGTGTTCAAATTCGACAAATACCTGTTGGCCAATGCGTGGTGGCATGATATGTCCCCAGGATTTCCCTGCCTGTTCATGATTTACACGTACCCAGCAAGTGGTTTTTTCATCTTGCTGTCCTTCTCGATCCCAGAGAAACTGGACTTTTATCTGGCCATATTCGTTAAGGTAAATTTCTTCACCCTCTGGTCCGGTAACAAAGGCGTTTTGTTCTCCCTGTATTAAAGGCTTTTCAAGCATTGCTTTGGGGCGAAAGATGGTACTGGCCGGGATAGAGGTAAACTGGTTCTGGTAGCTACTGCCCTCATTATTGCCGGAAGGAGTATCTTCATCCAGAGATTGAGGTTGTTTTCCCTTATGGGTAATCTTTATGATTAATTGGTCAATATTATTAGTCTGGTAACGATGGCCTGCTAGTGTAAACAGCTTACCGGCTCTAAGCCGTTGAATATTGCTGCTGGCTGTGCTTGTCTGACGCAGGACATTGTGTTGCTCCTGCCTTAACTGTGCGTAAAATTCAGCGTCATTTTCATTCTGGTACTGTCCAGGGTAACGATAGTCTTCCAAAGCCTGGTTTTGTTCAGATTGCCGGGATTTTTCCAGTGAAGCGCCCGGGGTTTTAAAATTATAATCCCTAAACGTACTTTTGCCACTGTGTGTCTGTTGGCTAAAGTTGAACTGGTTAATATGTTCTTCTTGTTCCGTTAAACCGGAATTGCTATGGAAGGGTATTATTGCTTCCTGCTGAATAAAACTTAGGGCGGTTTTACTGTCACCCAAAATCATCAGGTGCCGGTCAGTATGGTGCTGATAATGAAAGTGTATACCTTCTTCAGCCATCAGGCGGCAAATAAAATCCCACTCGGTTTCATTGTATTGAGTACAATAATCGCGTTTTGAATAGTGGCGATCTGTCGACCATTGATAGTGTGTCGAGGCCGTTAACCCCGCTTCAGTAAAAATTTGCGTGATGATTTCCGGAACACTCAGGTGCTGGAAAATACGGCATCCTTTGCGGTATTTTAAAAACCAGGCGATAGGCACCACAGTGACTGAATAACGGGCAAAACGCGTACCATTTTCCATAAAATTGGCTGCGCTGATAATTCCGTTAAGATACTGGACTTCATTATCCCCCTGAATGGTCAGCAGGGCGGTTTTTTGTAAAAGCTGTTCAGGTTCCAGATACTGATCTTCACAAACAAATTCCAGGTTGAGAATAAAGTGATCGGACAGATGCTCTTTAAGCTTAAATTGGTAAACCCTGAGATGATCTTTGTGACTGGCGATGCTAAAAGTAAAGCGGCTGATATTCGCGCCGGAATAGTGCATTGTACATCCATGTCAATTGGGTGAGAAAAAACTATCCAGGCTATTCCATAGCCTGATTTAAAACTGCTCTTTATATCCTGTGTATCAATTGTGACACAGGATATAAAGAGGTGTAACTTGTGAATTAATTATCCAGTTTTTTCTTGATGGCGTCAATAACAGCATCACTTGAAGTGGCTTCAACAGTCAGCAACATGCCTTCTGCTTCATAGAAACCTGCCAGAGGTGCAGTTTTTTCGTTGTAAACATCCAGACGGTTGCTGATGGCTTCTTCGGTTTCGTCATCACGCTGGACAACCGGACCACCACATTTGTCACACTTACCTTCTTCCTTGGGCGGGTTGGATTTTACATTGTAAATTTCACCACAATCACTACAGGTACGACGAGTTGTCAGGCGATCAAGAATCACATCACGAGGGACATCAATATTGACCACGGCATCCAGTGCTTCGCCCATATTGGTCAGCAGTACCTTCAGAGCTTCAGCCTGGGGAATAGTACGTGGGAATCCATCCAGCAGATAACCGTTTTTGCAATCGTCTTCTTTCAGACGTTCACCCATAATACCCATGATCAAATCATCAGAAACCAGATCACCGGCTTTCATTGCTGCTTCTGCTTTTTTACCCAGCTCTGAACCAGCAGCAACGGCAGCACGTAAAATATCACCGGTCGAAATCTGCACAGAGCCGTCCATTTTGGTTAATAGTTTGGCTACAGTACCTTTACCGGCACCTGGTGCACCTAAAAGAATAAGTTTCATTATGACTCCTGAAAGATTGTTCTGAATTGTATATGAAATACGGTATTATAATACCGGATCGAGAAATTTTAATGGCAAAATATACACTTTTTTCACCTAAGATAACAGCATTTTATTAATATTATCTATCTGTCAGTAATGGTTACTTGAGTTAGCAACAGTAAGTTTGTAGAAACTTATCAGTTTTCAGTGTATTAAACCGCTTATCGCTCACAAGAAATGTAGACAAATCACCGGATAACGATTAGAGTCTTAGTTTAAATGAGCTTAATAA
>CBDTVA010000209.1:0-5456 GCA_965363935.1 uncultured Gammaproteobacteria bacterium
ATTTGCTGGCTGAAGTTTGCTGATCAGGGGCGGGATGCCTTACATTTACCCGTTCAATGTACATTAAATTATTATCATTTTGCCGCTTCCAAAATACGTGCTCATGTCCTTGAGTTGATGGCAGAAGAATTAGAACGTATGTTGAGTAAAAAGAATAATTTTAAAGACTAAATGACGGTTATTCTTAAGCTGTAGATTTTAAGAGGAGAGCGAGTGGCACTGGTTAATATGCGCGACATGTTGTATCACGCTTACGAAAATAACTATGCCGTTGGTGCTTTTGATCTGGTCAGCCTTGATTTCCTGGAGGCTGTTATAGATGCTGCAGAAAACTGCCGTGCCTCAATTATTCTGAGTATTGCTGAACCTCATTTCGTTCATTACGATTTTGAACTGCTGCTGCCTGCAGTAGAAGCTGCAGCAAAGCGGGCTTCTGTTCCTGTTGCCATTCAACTGGATCATGGCTGCAGTCTGGAGTCCGCAATAAAAGCTATTAAGCTTGGTTGTAATGGCGTCATGCTGGATGTGTCTGATTCCCCATTGCCAGAAAACATTAAGGCTACACAGTCAGTGGTTGAGATGTCGCATGGATGTGGTATACCGGTAGTTGGGGAGCTGGGCTATGTAGCTGGCATGGAGGGAGAAGGAGCACAACAGCATCCAGGTGAAACTTCTTTTACCAATCCCGCTGAGGCAAAAGCCTATGTAGAACGCACCGGGGTCGATTTTCTTGCAGTTTCAATTGGTACCGTACAGGGACGTATGAAAGGCCGCGCGAAGCTGGATTTTCAGCGCTTAAAACAGCTCAACCAGGCAGTGAGTGTGCCTCTGGTGATTCATGGCGGCAGCGGACTCAATGAAAGTCAGTTTCGTAAACTGGCAACCCTGGGTGTTGTTAAAATAAATTACTACACAGCATTATCTGATGCAGCAGCCAGGGCCTTGCGTCATCAGGTCAGACTCAATTCATCGGCTAGTTTTACCGAACTGCAGCAGGGCGTCAAACAGGCAATCGGTACAGAAGTAGAACGTTGTCTTCGAATCTGGGGTTGTGCCGGACGGGCAGCTGAAGTGCTGGCACAATGTGAACCCTGGTTGCCGGTTGAACATCTTATTACCCATGCTATTAAAGGCATCAGCGAACAACAGACGCACACCGTTATGGCAGAAGGACGGAAACTATTGTCAAATATTCCAGGAGTACGCGGCGTCTTTACCGGTGAAACTGTCAAGCAGGGAGAACAATCCAGCGTTTGCTGGCTAGTCCATCTGGCCAATCAACATGTTATTAAGAACTTTCACGAACATCCGGACTATATCAACTTTTCCAACACTATTCTTTTCCGCCCCTATATTGAAAATCTTCTCAGTATCGATTATCTCGATAACTCCTCAACAGGCGGGCAGGCAAAACAGAAAAACTGAACCATAATTGACACAATGGTTTCGGGTTTTGTTAACTTCACTGCCAGATAAAGCATACGTTTAATTCTCATTAATTTCCAGAAAGGGCAGCGGTGGAAAGGGACCAAGGTACTTCATTTTCCACCAGTGGCCGGATTGTTGTCGCTCTTCGAAGCTGGTCAACTGGAACTGGTATAAATCCACACGGAGATAGTTTGGCGGTTTGTCAGCGAAGGGATTATGCGCCAGTAAGGCCATAACCTCTGGCGAACCCTTCAATAAGGATTGCAAAAACTGCTCAAAAAAAGGCATGAATTTGGCGTTATAAGGTACAAACCAGAGCAGCCAGTCCAGGCGGATGATAGGGGATAATGGCTTCCGGTCGTTTATCCGGACCGTCGGGATAATAGTTAAAGCGAAACTGCTGCTAATAACGTATCCCACTGGAACCACATAAATCTTTGCCCGGCATAGAACAGGGAAAGATAAAAGACCAGTAACAGGCGGTGAAAAATACCAGCGCGAGAATTCTTAAAAATAAAGCGGATACCATTACATAGCCATTGTCTCCCTGCTCGCCGTTATGAGCAGAAAAAAGCGTTTTTTTAAACCATGTAAACATCAGAACTATTCTGCTTGACAGGTAATTAGATCTTAAACCTGGCGTTGGTCAGAGCAGGAATTTGCTCAGCCTCTACAGGACGGCTAAAATAATAACCCTGGATATAAGGGGAATTCAGCTCCTGTAAAAAAAGTGCCTGCTCCCTGGTTTCTACGCCTTCAGCAACAATATTGAATCCCAGGCCTAACCCCATCGCAACGATGGCTTTTACCATCAGAGCGGAAGACTCATCGGCAGGTAAATGCTGAATAAAAGCTCTGTCCACTTTGAGCGTATTGACTTTTAGTTGTTTCAGTACGGATAAGGAGGAGTATCCTGTACCAAAATCATCAATCGCTACCTTGACTCCTTTTTTATCCAGCTCTTCACACACCCGGATATGTTGCACAGGATCCCGGCTCATGCTTTCGGTAATTTCAATTTCCAGCTCGCCATCTTGAATGTCAAACTTATGTTTAATATTCTCAACATGCTGCACAAAATTTTCAGAACTGAAATGAGAAGAGGAAACATTAACTGCCATCTCCAGCACCAGTCCCTGAGATTTCCATACCTGCAATTGTCTACAGGCCGTTTCTAGCACCCACTCACCAATCTCATTAATTAATCCAATGCGTTCTGCGGTATTGATAAATTCATCAGGTGAAACGGTACCCCTGTCAGGGTGAATCCAGCGTATTAAGGCTTCTACTCCGGCAATTTTTTCCTTTGCAACTGATATTTTTGGCTGATACACCAGTTTGAATTCGCTATTTTTAAAGGCTGCTCGTAAATCGCTCTCCAACTCAATGCGCTGAGCGGCATCCTCTGTCATCTGGGGATCATAAAAGGAAAAATTATGTTTACCATTATGTTTGGCAGAGTACATCGCTGCGTCTGCAACTTTTAGTAATGTGTCGGCATCTTCGCCATCCTGAGGGTAAATGGCGATACCAATGCTCATCCGGGGTATAATGCTTTGATTTTCGATAGTTATCGCTTTATTCTTCATTGCCAGACAGCGTTCAGCCGTTTGGGCGGCAAAGAGACCATTCTCTACATTCCCAAGCACAATACAAAATTCATCGCCTCCCAGGCGTGCAATAAAATCTTCATCCCTGACGGTATTCTTTAGTTCACGAGAGAATTTCTGTAGATAGATATCACCCTTATCATGTCCCAACGTATCATTGATTTCTTTAAAACCATCGAGATCCAGATACAATATAGCCAGCTGGGCCTGATTTCGTGCTATGTGTTTAATCTGCTCTGACAGATGTTCGCGAAAATGTCCCCTATTAGCCAGGCCGGTTAATTCGTCATAATAGGCCATGTCGAAGATTTTTTGTTCTGCGGATTTTATGACCGAAATATCCTGAACGGTACCCAGTATAAACTGCTTATCTGAACTATCGGTTATGCGTTTAATAACCTGATTCATAATGACCCAATTACCCGTTTTATTATCCAGCAGGCGATATTCAACACTGCTGTCATCTCCGCTTTTTACTACAGATTCTATTGCCATCTGAACCCGATTTTTATCATCCTCATGCACTTTACTGATGCAGAAATCCAGCTTGGTTCGTTTGCTGTCAACACCACACATAGAACACAGGTTGGCTGATAGCTCAATGTATTCTGATTCCATATCCCATTGCCAGTAACCGATTCGTGCCACGCGTTCTGTGGCGGAAAGCAACGTCAGGTTGTGTTCTTCAGTATCTTTTCTCAGCATTAAAAGTTCATAGTAGCTTTTGGCTATATCACGCCCGCCTTTCATCAGGAATATAAAATACAGAAAAAGCAGAACAGCTAATTGCAGTGACAGCTCATTTCCCAGCAGTATTAAGCGGCTATCGATACCAATTAACATGAGCGTGAGAAAAGCCGTAATAATATGTTTATCATACGATAGAATAGCTATGGCTCCTCCTGCTATGCCTGCCAATGCCAGTATCATGAGGACCTGATATTCAGGATAGTCCAGAGGATAGAAAAGCCAGACAGGCAGAACCCAGGTAACTGCAGACATATAGGCACCGATGTCGAATCGGAATTTCCAGTTATGCCGTGTTTTTTCTAAATCATTGAGCCGACAATAAATTTTGGCGGTCAGCCAGCGATAGAAACTGACCAGAAAAATCACCAGAAACCAGAACCAGGTTATTTCCTGCTGATGAGTTTGCGGTCCTATAATTAAAACCATAACCAGAGCGACGACAGATGTACCGATAGCAGAATATTTTAAGCGACTAAAGAGCTGATCAGTCTGTTTGATATCAATAACAACTTGTTTCGATTGCAAAGTACCATCCATATTCAGATAAGGTTAAAAATCATGCCATTAAGTATAGGACAGGAAAAAAGGTTTTCCGAGAAATTCAGTCATATTTTCCAGGCAAAATAAAAATACAATATATTATTCCACAAGGCATGTATAATGAGCGTCCATTCTCTAATTCAGGCCGCGCGTACATTTTTTTATAATTTTCATGATTAAAAATAATTCCTTGCCCAATAGCCGATTGCCTTTTTCTGCCATTTTACTTGATATGGATGGTGTACTTTTCCATGGCATGAATCCAATTGATGGTGCAATAGATTTTATGCACAGTATTGAGCATATTCCTCATGCCTTTATCACTAATAATCCCATCAGGCTGCCTGAATCGATGGCAGATAAAATGGCTGAAATTGGCTTTAAGCGGCCTGATGAAAAACTCATTATTACTGCGGGTGAAGCAACAGCAGCCTGGCTAGCTCAACAAAAAACTGATTTCCGTTTCTTTGCCATTGGCGCTGACGGTCTACATAAGAGTTTGCAGAAATACGGTATTGAGGACAAAGATAATGCGGATTATGTCGTCGTGGGGGAGGGCGAAGGGCTGGATTATGCTGCAATCACTACAGGTATAAATTTAATTATTAAACAGGGCGCCAGATTGATCAGCACAAATCCTGACACCAGTGTGGACGCTTTTTATCGTGGCAAGCGTGCCATTATGCCCGGCGGCGGTGCGCTGGTAGCCCCTTTTATAGTCGCCACCGGAAAGCAGCCTGTGACCATTGGCAAACCTAACCCTTTATTGTTTGAAATTGCATTACAGGAATTAAAGGTACAGGCCACTACCTGCCTGATGATTGGTGATCGACCTGACACAGACATCATGGGCGCTCAACAACTTGGCATACAAACCGCTTTAGTGCGAACGGGTCGCTTCGCTCCTGGTGAGAAACTACCGGGCACTATGCAGCCTCCCGACTGGGATGTAGACAACCTGATACAATTGAAAAATTCACTGGGTCTGTAGATTTATCAATGGAATGAGGTAGAGCTTCCCCCTGTGCTTATTAAGAGCAAAGGGGAAAGCTGGTGTGTTCCACCATAAATTGCTATTAACGCAAATGTCAGTTAGAATCTTGTAACCGTATAAATATAAAGAACTTT
>CBDTVA010000210.1:0-5449 GCA_965363935.1 uncultured Gammaproteobacteria bacterium
CCTTTTATTGAGAGTCTCACACCAAGTGATAGAGAGAATATTATATATCAGATTTTGGAATTTTTCAGGAAAGTTTGTAATCAGGTTGGGATTGACATCAGCAAGCACCACACTGCCATCAGACAGGTTTACGGAGATTCCGGCATTTTTTATTTCAGCATGACCTTCTTCTGCTGAAACCAGTGTTTCATTCAGATCCATCATTTCATCATAATAATCCTCAATTTTTTCTATCATATCCAGTTCACAATCATCACTGATGCTGACGGTAAAGCCCACCTCTTCAATGGATTTTTGAAATTCAGTGTTACTTTTATAGGGGATTTTTAATGAATCGAGAAAAGACTGGAAATATTGCATGGGAATTTGATGGAAAAAAATAAAATCAAGCACAGTTCATTTCCAGAGTGGGTTATAGAGTAGCTCAGAGTTCGGATAAATTTTAACCTATAAGTTATGCAATGAATAGGCAATGTTATAGCGCAAACCTTGTTGAAGACGCCGCAGAGAAACAATCTACAACCTTGCTGCAAAAGGCTAACGCTAACAGGTATTCGCGAACTGTGATACTATTTACCCATGGTGACTACATACCTGAGAGATAATGGAACTACTGATTCAAGCTGATCAATTTGTTATAAAATACCCGCCAATCTGGATGTTCACTCTACTTTTTTCCGGGTTATTATTATTTTTAACCAGCAAAATCTGGCGTGAACGGCTTAAAAAAGCCCATAAACACAGTTTTATGCCCAGTGTACTGTTTACTGTCAGCTTTATTTTTTTAATGGGTGGAATCAACCTCTTTGTTTTTAAGATTGTACTCAATAAGGATAAAATTATTCTTTTTAATATCAGAAATTTTAATCAACAAATAAAATGGAGCGAAATTAACCGGGTTGAATATCAGGACAGTCATAGAATCATGGTTTTCATGAACGAAAAAGCAGAACAGAAACAAGCCGTCCAAATTGATTTGGCTGAATTGGATAAGGCAGGTATGGAAAAGGTAAAAATACTAATCAACCTGAAGCTGAAGCAGAGCAAGCAGAAAAACCCTGCCAGGATAAATTAATTATGTTTCATATTTATGGGTTTTATTCCTGTTCGGGACCACGGTTGGGATTTGGGTATATATGTTCAAGATCCAAAGTTTCAGGCCTCATTTTTCCACACTCATGCTTCAGGATAAGAATTTATGCCTTTAATTGATGAAATTGTAAAAAATAAAGAGCAAATGAAACAGTGGCGTCATCAGTTGCATGCCATACCGGAAATTGCTTTTCAGGAACAAAAAACCGCACAGTTTGTAGAACAGAAACTGCATTCATTTGGGCTAAAAGTATACCCGCGTATGGCTGGTACTGGAGTGATAGGTTCTTTAACTGCTGGAAACAGCAACAAAGCCATTGCCCTGCGGGCGGATCTGGATGCCTTGCCTATCGTCGAAAAAACTTCAGTGGATTATTGCTCAACTCATAAAGGTCTAATGCATGCGTGTGGTCATGATGGTCATACTACTATGCTTCTGGGAGCAGCGCAGTATTTGTCACAGCATCAGGATTTCAATGGTACAGTGTATTTTGTCTTCCAGCCCGCAGAAGAAAATGAAGGGGGCGGGCGAAAACTGGTTGAAGAGGGCTTTTTTACAAAGTTTTCCATTGATTCTATTTATGGCATGCATAACTGGCCGGGTCTGGATACAGGTAAATTTGCAATTCGCAGCGGACCGGTTATGGCTGCTTATGATGTCTTTGATATTACCATTAATGGTAAAGGCGGGCATGCGGCTGCGCCCCACAATACGGTAGATCCAATTGTTATTGCCGGACATGTTATTAGCGCTCTGCAAAATATCAGTAGCCGACAGACCAATCCTTTAGACTCGGTCGTGGTTTCCATTACCCGCATTCATGCCGGTGACAGCTATAATGTGATACCGGAAACTGCACATTTATCCGGTACTGTGAGAACATTTCATCATGATGTACAGAAGAAAGTCATTACTCAGCTCAAACAGATTGTGAAATCGATCTCTAAGGCTTATGGCGCTATAGCAGAAGTTGACTACGAAAAGCGCTATCCCTCCACAATTAATACGCAAGCCGAAACTGAAAATGCGCTACTGGCAGCTATGGACGTGGTGGACAATAGCGATATTGTCAGTGATAATCCGCCCAGCATGGGCTCAGAAGACTTTTCCTTTTTACTGAATGAATCTAAAGGCTGCTATGTCTCTATTGGTAATGGTAGCAGTGCCTCTTTGCATAATTCTCATTATGATTTTAATGATGATATTCTAGCCATTGGCGCCAGCTATTGGGCCAGACTGACACAGATGCAGCTAAAACTATAACTAGAATAATAAGGGTGTTACAGGTATAATCCAGCACCGCGCCATGCTGTTTTAGTGTTTGTTAATAAGCTAATAATTTGCAAGCATTTAATTTTACTGGATTTATTATGATTGACCTGTGCCCGAAAGATCAACCCTGCAATATTAAAACTGAAGTACTATCAGGCCTTACCGTGGCTCTGGCACTGGTTCCAGAAGCTATTGCCTTTTCCTTTGTGGCTCAGGTGGACCCCCTGGTTGGTTTGTATGCGGCGTTTATTGTCGGTCTGATCACGGCAACCTTTGGCGGCCGCCCAGGGATGATATCCGGTGCTACCGGGGCACTGGCCGTGATTATGACAGGTTTAGTGGTTATTCATGGTGTTGAATACCTGTTTGCTGCCGTCGTTTTAATGGGGCTTATTCAAATGCTATTTGGCGTATTGCGGCTGGGTAAGTTTATCCGGCTGGTACCGCATCCCGTTATGTTGGGTTTTGTCAATGGGCTGGCTATTGTGATTTTTCTGGCGCAAATAGGTCAGTTTAAAATACCCGATCCGCAAGATGGCACAATGGTCTGGATGCAGGGCACCCTGTTATGGACTATGATTGGGCTGATAGTATTAACTATGGCCATTATTCATCTTCTGCCTAAATACACTAATGCCATTCCAGCCCCTCTGGCTGGAATTCTGGTCGTTTCTACGCTTGTTATTGTGTTTGGCCTTCCTGCTCGCACAGTGGGAGATATCGCTTCCATTGCCGGTGGTTTCCCCGATTTTCATATTCCCATGATACCCATCTCCTCATTGTCTGAAGTTATTGATACTCTGGTTATAATCTTTCCTTACTCTCTGGCCTTTGCAGCTATCGGTTTAACCGAGTCGCTGCTGACATTGACCGTTATTGATGAAATGACTGAAACCCGTGGCCATGGTAACAAGGAATGTGTGGGGCAAGGGGTTGCTAACGTGACCTGCGGCTTTTTCGGTAGTATGGGTGGTTGTGCCATGATTGGTCAGTCCATGATTAATGTCAACTCGGGTGGCCGTGGCCGGATTTCCGGTATCTCTGCTGCCTTGTTTTTACTGAGCTTTATTATGTTCGCCTCGGCATTGATTTCACAAATCCCTCTGGCGGCTCTGGTGGGTGTGATGTTTATGGTTGTGATTGGCACCTTTGAATGGTCCAGTTTCAGAATTCTGGGTAAAATCCCCAAATCCGATGCCTTTATTCTGATTTCTGTTTCTGCGATTACTGTTATCACAGATAATCTGGCCATTGCAGTGTTAATAGGAGTGGTTATAGCGGCGCTGGTGTTTGCCTGGAATCATGCCAAGCATATTACCGTGGTGATCACCCGTGATAATGATGAGTCAAAAGTCTATGAATTACATGGTCCATTGTTCTTTGGTTCGGTGCATAATTTTCAGGAGTTATTTGACCCCAAAAATGATCCGGATGATGTGGTTGTAGAATTCAAATACTCACGTGTTTCCGATCACTCCGGTATTGAAGCCATTGATACCCTGGCAGAACGCTATCTCAGTGCCGAAAAACGTCTGCACCTGAGACATCTGAGTCCTGAATGTAAAAAACTTTTAAGCAAAGCAGGTGACCTGTGCGAGGTCAATGTTATTGAAGACCCTAAATACTATGTGGCTGATGATAAACTGGGCTAGTTAACATCCATCTATGGGTTCAGGATAAAAAACGCTGTTTCAGGTGCTTAATAAAATAATCCGGATTCAGTGCTTCATCCGTCGCGTGGCGCATTAAATCATTAACACGGTAAAAACTACCTTTGGACCAGATATTATCCCTTTGCCACTGATTAAGCTGACTAAAGTCACCCAGAGAAATTTGCTGTTCTAGTGCCGGGATTACTTGTCGGGCGGCATGAAATAATTGTGCGGCATTCATTGCACCCAGAGTATAGGTTGGAAAGTAACCCAGGCTGCCATCCGTCCAATGAATATCCTGCATACAGCCATCCCGATAATTGTCTTTGCTTGACAGGCCAAGATAAGTTTGCATTTTCTGATCCCAGATTTCCGGTAAATCTGCCACGTTTAGTTGGTCGTTAATGAGACCTTTCTCGATTTCATAGCGTAAAATGATATGCAGGGGATAGGTAACTTCATCAGCGTTGATCCGGATATAGCCGGGTTTAACGCGATTGGTTAGCTGAAACAGGTTCTCCGCCTGCCAGCATTGCGCTACTGTTTCGGAATTGCCTAGAAATTTTTCCAACACCGGTGCAGCAAACTTAAAAAATGCTTCACTGCGGGCAATCTGCATTTCCTGGAACAGGCTCTGGCTTTCGTGAATGCCCATACTGCGGGCTTCTCCCACCGGCTGATTCAGCCATTCTTTGGGCAAGCCCTGTTCGTATTTTGCATGACCGGTTTCATGTAATACCCCCATCAGACTTTCACTGAAATCATGTTCCTGATAGCGTGTAGTGATCCGTACATCCTCAGCTACACCGCCGCAAAATGGATGATGACTGATGTCCAGGCGGCCCTGCTCAAAATTAAAACCAACCTGATGCATCAGTTCTAAAGCCAGTGCCTTCTGTTGTTCAAGGGGAAATTTACCTTGTGGGGAAATCACTGTTTCGCCAGCTTGTTTCTCAACTACCTGTTGAATAAATGTGGGTAAAAAGTCAGTCAATTGTTTAAATATGAGGTCGATTTGGGCGCTGCTTTGACCAGGTTCATATAAATTCAGTAACGCATCATACGCCGGGAGATCCATTGCATCGCCGCGCATCTGAGATTCTTCTCTGGTTAATTGAACTACTTCTTCTAGTAAGGGTTTGAAGGCTGTCCAGTTATTTTCCTGCCGATACGTACGCCAGGCGTGTTCACATTTTGAACCGGCAATGGCTTTGGCTTTGACCAGCTCATCAGTGATGCTGGTAGCATTCAGCCATTTTTGCTGTATTTCTCTCAAATTGGCCTGTTGCCAGTCAGACAGGTCGTTGTGCTGTTGCCGGGCCTGCTGAATCAGTTCTCCAACTTTATGGTCACTGATCTTGCGATTGATTAAGCTGCTGATTTCAGCCAGTGCCTGTCCTCTGGCTTCACTGCCGCCCGGTGGCATCATGGT
>CBDTVA010000211.1:0-5442 GCA_965363935.1 uncultured Gammaproteobacteria bacterium
GATTGGCAATCCTGACAAGCCTAAAACACTCAGAGATTTACAAAAGCAACCCTTTGCTGATCAAAAACTATCGTCTCATTCAGTCTCTAAGAAAATTGAACCCCAAAAGTTTCAGTCTCATACTTCAAATGGCGTTTAGATTAATACACAATAATCTGGTCACTACAGGTTTGCAATTAAAAGCATGGGGCATAACGATAGAGGAGTTTGCTGGCTCAGAAAAGCAACTGGAACTTAAACAGGTTGAGAGTTATAAAGCAAAGAAGCGCTTGAGGTCAGTAACCATAAGGTGTATAACCATTTATTGTTGAATCATCATTTCTTTCCTGAGTACGGGTGTAGCCCCAGTGTGTCATAATTTTAAAGGCATATATGTCATTTTTTTCTGCTTTACCTGAAAGCAATACTTTTTCCTGGAGCAATTTCTGGAAAAATTATTTTTTCTTTTTTTATTTTTCCGGATTGTATCAGATAATAATACTGACCAGTGGCCACGCCGGACTTCATGGCTTAAGCCAGTCAATCCTGATGAGTTTTCTATGGCTCATTCCAGTTCTACTATTACCGCACTATAGCAAAATCATTGCTGGTTTGATTGGCCTGATCCTCTGGGCAAGTTCATTAGTGACATTGGGCTATTTTGCCCTATACGGTCAGGATTTTTCTCAAAGTGTCCTGTTTATTATATTTGAGTCTAATTTTTCAGAATCCAGTGAATTTATTGAATCCTATTATAGCTGGTGGATGTTACCGGCTTTAATCGTTTATACGCTGATCCCCTTTTTTATCTGGAAAAAAATACCTCCGGTTTATGCTTCCAAAAAAATGCGCAGCCTGCTAACTCTCACTATAAGTCTTATTATTTTCTGGCCTTTATTAAATAGTTTTGACAGCAGGAACAATGCAAGCACTATAGCACTGAGTAAACAGATGGAGCGTATGGAACCCGTAGCTCCCTGGCATCTGGTTATAGGCTATATCAAATACAAATCAGCACTCACTGAAATTAAAAAACATTTATTAGAAAATAAAAATTTACCACCCATAGAAGATTTATTTGACAATAATGCCAGTACGTCAAACACACTGGTGCTGGTTATCGGCGAGTCGACCAATAGACAGCGAATGAGTCTCTATGGCTACTACCGCGACACTACGCCGCGTTTAAAAGCCATTGAAGAAGATTTATTAGTTTTTGATAATGTCTATGCACCACGCCCCTATACTATTGAAACACTGGAACAGGTATTAACGTTTGCCGATCAAATGAATCCCAGGCTGTATCTGAAAAAACCAACCTTAATTAATTTAATGAAACAGGCCGGGTATAAAACGTATTGGATCACCAATCAGCAGACTCAAACCCAACGCAATACCATGTTGACCACTTTTTCCCAACAAACTGATCAACAGATTTATCTGAATAATAACCGTACTCAGAATTCAGCACAATATGACGATGTCGTCTTTAAACCCTTTGAAAAAATATTGAGCGATTCTGAACAAAAAAAATTTATTGTTATCCATTTATTAGGCACTCATCGAGGCTATCATTATCGTTTTCCTGAAAGTTTTTCTTTTTTTAAAAGCAAACGTGATATACCACCCTGGCTGAATAAAAAGCAGTCCATGGAATATAATGATTATGACAATGCCATCCTTTTTAATGATTATGTCGTTGAAACATTAATCCAGAAACTAAAAGACAACAAGGATAATGGACTTTTGACTTATATTGCTGATCATGGCGAAGAGGTCTATGATAATCCTGAGCACCTGTTTGCTGGAAGAAATGAAGCGGCTCCAACGAGTCCAATGTACACTGTGCCCTTTATAATCTGGCGCAGTGACTCCTGGAAAAAGAACAATAGACTTCCTGATTCACAAGCAATAAGACAACGTGCCTATAGCCTGTCTGACTTTATTTATACCTGGACTGATCTGGCTGGAATTAATTTTAAGGACTTTGATTCCAGTCGCAGTATTGTCAATCCATTATATGCAAAACACCCGGTCTGGATAGGAGATCCTGATAATCCTGAAACACTCAGAGATTTACAAAAGCAGCCATTTTCAGATCAAAAAATTCCCAGTTCCATATCCCGAAAAGTTGCACCTGAATTACCCCGACCACAGACTAAAAGCGGCGTATAAGCTAACACGTCAATAAGTTGTATAAAGCTAAGTTTTTTAATGACATTCTTTAAAAATCAGGGCATTACATTTTGAGCATATGTTTTTATCTAATTGAGCATATATGTATTCAAAGGCTTGTGTTTTGGAATCAAAAAAATGCTCGCTACCGATTTTCTTAATAAAACACGATTTTTCTGAAAATTCATATACAGCAGATTTCATATCTACAAAATATAAACTACCGCCGAGTGTTTTCAGGTTTGAATTTTCAGCTACCAGCGCTTCAGAACCCGCCAGATCAATAAAGTTGATACCGGATGCAACAATTAAAATGTGATGAATTTTTTCATTTTCAATAATATGTGCAATACGGTTTTGAATATGATTGATTGAACCAAAATAAATTGACATATCAATGCGTATAATTTTCAACTGCGGGCATTGCTTGAGCGGTTTTTTATTGATATTAACCAGCTTTCTATTATCATAATCAACGTCCTCATCAAAAGACAAAGTAGGGATTCTGGGTGTCGATGTTTTTGCCAGAAACAAGAGTAGTGAAAGCATTACTCCCAGATAAATAGCAAATTCAAGTTCCAGAAAAAGTGTAGCAAAGAATGTCGTCAACAGAATACTGGATTCTGTTTTGCTGAATGAAATCGTATGCTTAATATGGTGAAAGTCAATCAAATTGTAGGCCACCAGTAAAATAACACCGCCCATTGCTGCTATCGGTAGATAGGCTGTTAAGGGAGCAATTAATAAAACAATGATCATCAGAAAAATAGCCGAAAATATAGCGGATAAGGGTGTTTTCGCTCCAGCTTCATAATTAATACCTGAGCGAGTAAACGAACCTGAACCTGCATAACTGGAAAAAAAACTACCGGTCATATTGGACAACCCCTGTCCTATAAATTCTTGATTCGAATCAATTCGTTGACTGGATTTAGTGGCCACTGCACGGCTGATAGATGCTGCTTCAATTAAACCCAACAAAGCCACAGCAAATGCTTCTGGTGCAAGCAACTTTATCGTCTGAAAGGAAAACTCTGGATGTGACAGAGGTGGCAGGTGAGCTGGTATCTCTCCAAGCAACTTAATATCAGTATAATTTTTCATAAACAGTGCAAGCACACTCCCTATGACCATCCCAATTAGCAAGTTGGGGAGCTTAGGCATTAAGCGTTTGGTAATGAGCGCACTGACTAGCGTCGTTATACCAATAGCAAGCAAGTATGGATTAATACCCCCTACCCCTGCATACAGATCCATCCAGATGTGAAGAAAGGTTTCACCTTTGGGTACAAAAATCCCCGTAATATCTTTCAGTTGGCTGGTGGCAATTAAAATGGCCGCTCCTGCTGTAAATCCAATAACAACTGTATGCGAGACAAAATGAACCAGTGAACCTAGTCTGGCCACACCAAAAGCAAATTGATAAACCCCGGCCAAAAAGGTCAATGTCAGCGCCAGGGAAGCAAATTCAGGTGTGCCCGGGGTCGCATGATGACTCACCGCTGAAAAAACCACAATAGAAATGGCCGTTGTTGGCCCGGAAACCAAATGCAGTGATGAGCCAAATAATGCTGCGATGATTGGCGTGACCATCGCTGTGTAAAGACCATATTCTGGCGGCAGTCCAGCTATGGTTGCAAAAGCGACACCCTGTGGCAGTACAATTACTGCACCTGTCAAACCGGCCATAAAATCAGCTTTGACGGATTCTTTAGTAATTAATTTAAACCAGATAAGAAAAGGAAAGAATGTCTCAAGTTTCATATTAAATCCTGAAATATCTATACTGCACCGGGATTAGTATAAATGATCTAAAAAAGACTTAGTAAATTTTGCCCGTATTATCCTGCTAATGGTAGTTCAGGAAAAGCCCATTAACTGCTCTATCGGTTCTTCTCCGCTTTGTTGAGTGTTCTTATTGTATATTTGTTTATGTATTCAGGGCCAGATACCACGTATTAACGTAGCCTTTGCCACACGATCAACAGCAATTGATAAGGCTATACTTCTAAAGTCCGGTTTTTGCCCATTTGATGCGTTTAGCATGTTCTCATTGGAGGGAATGTCCTCACCAACGACAAAGCCTTGCCAACGATCAAACACCAGATCCATCGCTTTATACATTTTTTTCTGTAACCGGGCATTCACTTCCTCCAGGTCCCATTGCTGATTCATCTGATTTTGTACCCATTCAAAATAACTGACCGTTACACCGCCGGCATTGACTACTATGTCCGGTAATACATAAATACCCCGTTCGCTTAAATTTTCATCTGCCCTGGGAGTAACCGGGCTGTTAGCGGCTTCAACAATGACTTTAGCATTAATCTTACAGGCATTCCCGCCATGAATCTGATGACTGAGTGCAGCGGGTATTAACAGGTCACATTCAAGCTGCAAAATTTCTTCATTGGTCATCGTCAGGGTATTCGGCATACCCACTACGGTGCCATGCACTTCTTTAAAAGACATCAGTTCATCCGGATTCAGGCCGCCCTCACAATAGACGCCTCCCTGACTGTCACTGACTGCAATAATAACGGCCCCTTTTCGAAAAAATGCCTGCGCGGTCACTGTACCCACATTTCCGAATCCCTGAATAACAACCCTGGCACCGGCAAGAGTCTGCTGATCTGGAATTAGGGCCTTGGAAAGAAATCGTTCTGTCACATGACAGACGCCATTCCCTGTTGCTTCATTACGCCCATAACAGCCGCCCATTTCAACAGGTTTTCCGGTAACTACAGGACGATTATTTTTACCGGGATGAAGCACATCATAGGTATCAAATATCCATGCCATGGTTTGCTCATTGGTATACATATCAGGCGCAGGTATATCAATATTCGGTCCAATATTATCCGCCAGTTCCGAGGTAAAGCGCCGGGTAATACGACGCAGCTCACTCTCACTCAGCATCTTGGTATCGCAGATTACTCCCCCTTTGGCTCCGCCAAAAGGCACATTGACTATGGCACATTTCCAGGTCATCAATTTTGCCAGAGATATTATTTCGTTCATTGTCAGATCCGGATGGTAACGAATCCCCCCTTTTCCAGGGCCAAATACCCGGCTGTGAATAACACGATAGCCCTGAAAAGACTGTACGCTGCCATCATCCATTTCTATTGGAAAATTAACAATAATGACACGCTTGGGTTTTTTTAAAAATTCAATCAGCCCTGCTTTAAGCTTGTTGATACAACAGATAGCCTTGTCAAACTGTTGTTCACTCATCACAACAGGATCAAAATTTTCTAATTGTTTTTCTGCCATTTTTAAAATCTC
>CBDTVA010000212.1:0-5416 GCA_965363935.1 uncultured Gammaproteobacteria bacterium
ATGCGGTCATCATTTTCCCGACTACAGGAGCGTTTTTATATTGGTTTCCGGAAGTGCCGACCGCCATGTAGAATCCGGGCAGATCGGATTTGTCGTAAATAGGGATCCAGTCATCGGCCACGTCGTAAAGGTCGACGACGCCTTGAATCTGGTTTGGGATTCTCAGATTCGGAATTCTCAGAGCAAGGCGGTAAGCCTGTGCCTTGGCCTGTTCGGTCAGGTTGCGATTAAAATCGTCCGGATTCCGGATCCATTCTTTGGGATCGCATTCCGGGTCTTCGCTGCCGGAGAGAATGTGATTACCAACTTCCGGTCGCCAGTATGCGCCGACATCACTATCGGAACTCGGGCATCCAATGGCCTCGCTATCAACACCGGTCGGGGCAGGCAAATGGACCACTTCATGCCGCAGGGCACGTGTCTTGATGTTCATGCCATCGATAACACCGGCCATCTCGTTGACTACGAAGGAGTGGGGACCGGCCGCATTGATTACCACCGGAGCCTCAATGATGTCATCATCTTCTAAGGCGATACCATAAATACGGTTATTTTCTTTTAAGATATCGACAACCGTGCTGTTGAATTGAAATTCCGCTCCATGTGCCTCTGCTGCAACCTGCACATTGTGCACCGAAAGTACGGGATCCGAGATGTATGTACAATTCCAGTCCCATCCTCTGTCGTAACAAAGTCTCCTGCAATTACTCTTCCCCCGGGAAAGAAAAAAGTAGAGCGCAATCTGCCCATATTATTCTTTTAAACCTGAGAGCGGTTTTTGAGAATATTTATGCATCAGAAATAAACCGGTTACAACAAACAGGAGTACGATAGGATAATTGGCCCAAAATACATAAGGTGTTGTGCCGGTCCGCGGCTGAATCTTACCATTCACCACAGCTGTCTCAAATTGCGGTCCTTGCACCAAAATTTTTCCTCTGGAATCAATCAATGCTGAAATGCCGCTGGTAGTACTTCGAATCAACTCCCGACTGCTTTCTAAGGCTCTCATTCGAGCCATTTCCAGATGCTGATGCGGGGCAAAAGAATCTCCATACCAGCCATTATTGGACAGGTTAAGCATAAATTGCGCATCAGGTATCTGTTCAATAACATCCTGGGCATAGACATCTTCATAACACAGGGTAACCACGACTTTGTTTCCTTTAATTATGATAGGTGCCTGTCTGGATTCGCCAGCACTAAAACCCGACATGGGCATATCAAAAAATCGGATCAGCCCACGGATCAGGGAAGCCAAAGGCACATATTCACCAAAAGGGACCAGGTGTGTTTTATAATAAAATCCCTGACTTCCGCCCAGATTCGTCATGGCATTGTAATATTGCTGAGTTTCTTCATCCAGGACTGGCAGACCTGTGACCAACTCAGTCTGTGTTTTACGGGCCTGTAGAGCCAGATGACGATAAAAACCATTTTCCAGCTTATGATAAAACATCGGGATAGCATTTTCCGGCCAGATGATGACATCATTGTTCTGCCATTGCGCCTGGCTGAGCGAGACATATCTTTGCTGGGTTTTTTCCAGTTGCCCGCGATCCCATTTGACGGCCTGATCCACATTCCCCTGGATTAGAGCCACCGAAAGAGGCTGCCCATGTGGTTCACTCCACTGCACCTGTCCTAGCAAACCGCCACCCGCCGCAAGCAAAACTATCGCCATAATACTGTAAAAAGGATTTATTCGGGCGATAAGCAAAGCCGATATAAAAGCCGCCAGAAGCGACATGCCGTAAATGCCGGCGATTGGCGCAAAACCTGACAGAGGGGTCTCTATAAGAGGATAGCCCGCCAGCAGCCACGGGAATCCCGTTAACAACCAGCTTCGTAACCATTCAAAAAACACCCATAGTACCGGCAGGTAAAAAAGTATCAGTATATTATGATTGATAGGCCTATGAGTAGCAGAACACATGGCCCTGATTTTAAACAGGCTCCAGCCTAGTAAAGCATAAAAAAGTGCTATAAGCGCAATAAAAAGACCCGTTAAGCCCCCTGCCAATGACCAGTGCGCTGCGCCAAAATCATGAATGGCAACATACAACCAGGACACGCCTACAGAAAATAAACCGATGCCAAAAAGCCAGCCTTTAAAAAACGCTTCTTTTGCCGTACCGGCATGAAGCAGTTGGAAAAGAAATAACGCCAGAGGAAAAAAAATCAGGTATGAGAACAGGCTGTTATAAGTATTAAACGGAGCAAAAGTCAGAGGCAGCAGAGCGCCCGAGATAAGCACCAAGAACCAGGACCAGGTACCTTTTTTGATCCGCTGTTGAAATGCTTCAGGCAAATATTCAATCAGACTTTTAGTGCCCTGACTATGAATAACCGTGCTGTGAGACAGCTTTGATGCAGGTTGAACAGACATTTATTTTCTTGCAGAGCCGGTAACAGCAACACGAATAACTCTCAGGCTGTGTATACGACGGCCATCTGCCCGGAGGATCTTTAAGCGAAAGTTCCCCAGTTCTGTTTCCTCACCTCGTTGCGGCATATAGCCAAAGGCATTCATGACAATGCCGCCAATGGTATCGAATTTGTCATTACTGAAATCGGATTTGAAAAACTTATTGAACTCATCAATTTCAGTCAGAGCCTGTACCGTGTAGACACCTTCTCCTTGTGAAATAATGTTGCTTTCGTCGTCCACATCATGTTCGTCTTCAATTTCACCGACAATTTCTTCCAGAACGTCTTCAATAGTGACCAGGCCCGAAACGCCGCCATATTCATCCACAACCATCGCCATATGATTACGATTGCAACGAAAATCCCTGAGCAGCACATTCAGACGTTTGCTTTCCGGGATAAAAACAGCAGGACGCAGGTACTCCCTCAAATCCAGAGTACGAAGATCTTCTTTGGCGAAAAAGTTGAGCATATCTTTAGCCAGAATAATGCCCTCGACATCATCACGATTTTCACCAATGACGGGAAAGCGGGAGTGAGCAGACTCAACAATGCAGGCCAGAATTTCATTGGCGTCGGCATGTCGTTCAATAACCCGCATCTGTGAACGCGGTATCATGACTTCACGTACCTGCATATCAGTGACTTCCATAACACCCTCAATCATAGACAGGGTTTCGCTGCTGATCACATCCCGTGACCGGACATCACGCAGTAATTCCCGCAATTGCGACTGATCTTCAATTTCATCGCTTAAGGCATGACCTATGCGCTTTAATAGATTCCGACTGCCACTTTTCCAGGAGGAAGTTGAACCCGGTCGTTCTTCTTTCATCTGTTGTTAAACCGTATTTTTGATGAAGCACATTCTTTATAAACCAGAGCTTGGTAAACCATTGCTTTGATGAACCATAGTTGACGGACTGCTGATTCTACAATAGCCTGAATAAACATGCAAAATCAAATAAACATCAGGATATCTTATAGCGCCCCACCATCGATTGCAGGTGACTGGCCAGCCTTGCCAGTTCCTCACTGGAGGCTGCCGTTTGCTCTGAGCCCAGCACTGTTTCTTCAGCCACCTGGTTAATCGAAACAATGTTTTTATTAATATTATCAGCAACAGAACTTTGCTTGTCCGCCGAGATGGCAATATCAGTATTCATCTCCAGAATGGTATTCACTGCAGTATTAATGCTTTTTAGCGATTCATCGGCTTTATTTGACTGCTTAACGCTGCTTTCAGCCTGCTCCTTACTCCTGTTCATCACGGTCACTGCACTTCGGGAACCACTTTGCAGGCGTTCAATCATGGTATGAATTTCCTGTGTGGACTCCTGAGTTCTGCTGGCCAGAGTACGTACCTCATCAGCGACCACCGCAAACCCACGTCCCTGCTCACCGGCACGAGCTGCCTCAATGGCTGCATTTAAAGCCAGCAAATTTGTTTGCTCTGCCACCCCTTTAATTACATCCAGAATGGAGCCCATTTTTTCGGTATCCTGTTCCACACCCTGTATGGTTGCAGCTGCATTTTCTACTTCTGCTGAAACGGCCCGAATGGCGCTGATGGTTTCTGAAACCACTGCCATACCCTGATTGGCTTCCTGCTCGCAGATCCTGGCGGCTTCAGCCGCTTGATCGGCATTGTTTTTTACTTCACTCATGGACATGGTCATTTCATTCATTGCCGTGGCCACGTCAGTGGTTTTGTTTTGCTGCTTACTTAAACCTTGCTGGGTCTGCTGGGTTATAGCGGAGGTTTCTTGTGAAGCAGAGGCCAGTTGATGTACAGAATCAGAAATTTCTGATAATAAATGCCGAAATTGCCCGCCCATTTTATTAAAGGCTTCACAGACTCGTCCCAGCTCATCTTTCCCTGAGTAGGAAATTTCCCGTGAGAAATCGCCCTCGGCATATTCATTGGTTACATCATGCAATTCACTCACTGCAACATCGATACCCCGGATAATTAACCAGGACAAAACAAAACCAACCACAACACCTATAATTATCAGGACAACTTCCAACTGAACCGTGTTTTGATAATCAGCTTCCGAGCTGGTAAACAATTCCACAGCTTCCTTATCATTCAGCTTTACAAAACCATGCAATGCTATATTCAAAGCACCAAAATCAGAACCTTTTTTGGAATTAAGGTTGGCCAGGAGCCACTGGTTTGCCTGGTTAAACTCCTTTTTTTCCAGTTTTTGAATAATTGGCTGCAGACCATGTTCCAGATAGGTATCAATTTTTTTAACCATATCTTTAAGATGGTCAACTTCAGGTCCCTCAGTATCAGTTTGAAAAACAGCACCTGTGATTAATTTGACACTGCCTTTGAGATCTTTAATTGCGTTTTGGATTTTAAAAATATGGGCACTGGTTTCATGATCGTGCATTTGAGCAAATTTACCATCCGGATCATGCTGCATTGCCAGAAGAATCTCCTCCCGAGTACGTTGCAGGGCATCAATTGCAATGCCAGCATTACGAGTATGAGTCATTGGATCTTCATACAGTACTCTCATATTTTGCTGAGAACTTTTACTCACAGCCATGCCAAAAATACTGATGGCAATCATAATAATAATTAACACACTGGTTAGCAGCCACAGCCGATAACGGATACTCAAATTCGATAGCCAGTTCACAGTTTATTCCCTCAATCAGAAAAAAATTCACACACTCAGTCAGTCAGTCAATGTATCGGCAAGCCCGGCACGAGCTTTACTCTTTTGAGTCAGTCCTGAGCAGGTTTAAAATCAAGTATAGATGAATAACTTTAAATGTTTTACGATGAAGAGTATAATTATCGGTAAGGATCGGCTATATTCAGCTTATTCAGAATCTGAATTTCCAGGTTTTCCATGCTTTGCGCTTCAGAATCATCCATATGATCATAACCTATAAGATGCAACACACCATGTATCACCATATGCGCCCGTAGGTTTTCTTGATGGCCTTCTTCAGCGATTCAATGGCC
>CBDTVA010000213.1:0-5416 GCA_965363935.1 uncultured Gammaproteobacteria bacterium
TTTCTTCCCGCTGCAGAGCGCTATAACCTGATGACTGAGCTGGATCGCTGGGTTATTCAGTCAACCTTCAAATGGCTGGCTTCCAGAGCACAGGAATGTGAAAAAATTGATTTCTGTTCAATCAATTTATCAGGACAATCCATCGGTGATGAAAAATTGTACCGATTTATTATGCATCAGCAGCAAGTTTACCAGATCGATCCCAAAATGATCTGTTTTGAAGTCACAGAAAGTGCTGCCATAAGGCATCTTGAACATGCTATTCACTTTATCAGACAATTAAGTGAACAGGGTTTTCTATTTGCGCTGGATGATTTTGGCACGGGCATGTCCTCTTTTGCCTATCTGAAAAACCTGCCGGTTAATTTTCTTAAAATTGACGGCAGCTTTGTTAAAGACATTTTAGAGGATCCCATTGATCGCGCCATGGTAAAATCCATTAATGAAATCGGTCACATTATGGGCCTGAAAACCATTGCAGAGTATGTCGAAAATGATAAAATTCAAAGTGAACTTTGTACAATAAAGGTCGACTACCTTCAGGGTTTTGGTATTGCTCATCCCCGGCTCTGTTGTGATACATAAAGAGTCCTCAACCTTGATGTAAAGAGTCCTCAACCTTGATGTAAAGAGTCCTCAACCTTGATATAAAAAGTCCTAAATCTTGATCATGAATCCTAAACCACGACAAAAAACCCTCAACCGGTTATTAAAAGTCTTTAACTGACATCTGCTAATGGCAAAAAACATCACTAACCAGTGGGATGCTGATTTTCTCAATTCTTCACTCATATTTTCTGATCTCAGCACTCTATTAGAAAATACTCTCTGGACGGACTGGCCCGGCTGTCAGGGGCTAATGGCACTAATGGATGGACCGGTAATTTTAGCCAACGGAATGCCGCTGGATATGCAAGCTCAAGATGAAACCCTGCCCTTTCCGGAAATGGGTTATGAGGAGCGGGTTTATAAAAAAGGCATCATCAGCACCCGGGAAAAAAACTGGCATGATTTGTTTAATGCCATTATCTGGATGTTTTTTCCAAAAACCAAAGTTCTGCTGAATACACTGCACATGCAGGAATTGGAAAAGCAACCCGGGAAAAAAAGAACACCCGCTCGTGATGCTATTACCCATCTGGACGAATCCGGCATCATAGTCGCCAGTTCCAATGTCTATTTACTGGACGCCCTGAAAAATCATCAATGGCACGAGTTGTTTGTGCAATCACGAGTTCAATGGTGGCATGAGATTGGGGCTTTTATCTTTGGACATGGAATGTATGAAAAAGCCTTTAATCCCTTTATTGGTTTTACCGGCAAGGCATACTGTCTTGAAATTGAAGACAACTTTTTCCAGCACGACAAGCGCAGCCAATATGGTATTCTGGATCAACTTTTATGCTCTGATATCAGAGAAAGAAACACCTTAATGGATTCACGTCATCTGTCCCCTATACCCATTCTAGGAGTCCCTGGCTGGTCAAAAGACAATGAAAACCCTCAATACTATGACAACAGGGCTTATTTTCGAAGCAAGCGCTAGAAACAGTTTCTCCTAATTCTATGCGAAAAGTCGTTATTTCAATCCCCCACACGAAATAAAGTGTGATATTTCGTGGCAGATTTGATATTTCACAGATCCTGAAGAATTAAATTATCATGCCATAGTTGCTTACATGTATGATTTTTAATATTTTTTAATGAAAATATTTTTTTGGCACGGTTAATGCTCTTATTAAGTTATATTAAGTAAAGCTGAGCAATATACTAACTCTCCAATATTGCTTAGCTTGTTACTTAAAGGGTGTTTAAAATTTACGATCTCCTTACTCGTATTGTTTAAAAGCTCGCAAGCATTAACCATTTACTATTTGTACTTTTAAATGTGTTGGTACAAATTAGTTAAAAAACTCTTAGCCTTGTTGTTTTCAACAAGGCTTTTTTTTGCCTGTGAATACCCGGTTTTCCAGAGCTGCCCTTATTGCCATTCCAGACAGCTCAGCAGCCATGCACCGGAATTTTTCTTCCAGCAGCTTGTCAGCTGATAATGTCGAGCATTTTCCGGGAATAACCCCTTGCCCCCGGTAACCACGATTTGTGACTGAACCTCAGCTCTGATCGGCCTGATGTCAAATTGGCTGGCACTGACATAGACCGAGATATCTTTATAGCGCAGAAAAAAAGCCAGCAACATCCGTTGTAATGATTTGCGATCTTTATTGAGTTGATCATGATATTGCGCATCAATAATTGCCATGAACTTTCCTCGATCATGTGTTTCGATAGCCTCTTGCAGGAACTCAATCTGTTCCTGAATCATGGCTTCATCGCTTTTTTTTTCCGCACACCCGGAAAGCAGCCCCGTAGCAATAATAAAAATGCAGGCAAGAACGTGTAAAGGCATTAATTTTCGCACAGTGAACATTTCATCTCTCATGGCACATCAAAAACAACAGCCTGACCTTCAACTCTGGGATCAGAGGCCGCCTCAACCATCCCCTTCTTATAATTCCAGCTTATCACCTGCATATTACCATAGCTTGAATCCAGCTGCTGTGTGTGATGTCCCAATTGTTTCAGCTGCACAATAGTGTCTTTTGACCAGGCTCCCGGCTCGAAAAAAACCTTGTCCGGCAGGTATTGATGATGAAACCTTGGGCGACTCACCCACTCTGAGGCCGGCAAACCTTTTTCTAACTCCAGAATAGCCAACAAAACCATGCTAATAATACGGCTTCCTCCCGGAGTACCCAGTATTGCTATGCCCGATGGAGTTTCTACTATGGTTGGACTCATACTGGAAAGCGGTCGCTTTCCAGGGGCAATAGCATTTGCCTCAGCACCCACCAGACCATAAACATTAGGCAGCCCCGGCTTGGCTGAAAAATCATCCATTTCATCATTTAACAATACTCCTGTAGCTGCCGCTGTGAAACCGGAACCAAATGGGTAATTAATGCTCATAGTCGATGACACCAGATTGCCCTGTGTATCAAGAACCGAAAAGTGTGTGGTATCCTGACCTTCAGTTTGAACCGCTTCTGCAGCACTCCCAGTTTTATCATGTCCTTTTTTATAATTTAAGACGACTCCGGGCAATTCACTACTGGGCATGGTTTTATCCAGTCGAATGCTACCGCCCAGTCCTTCTGCATACCAGGGGTGCGTTAAACGGGCCACCGGCACATCAGTAAAATCACTATCGCCAAGATATTGCGCCCTGTCCCGATATGCTCGACGCATGGCTTCAATGATTAAGTGAGTTTGTCTAGTCTCATCAAGAGATTCCAGTTCATAAACCTGTAAAATCTGCAGTATAGTCGCCAGAGCGACACCACCGGATGATGGTGGTGCGGCTGAAAACACTTTCATGTCCCGATATTGAAAATGAACCGGCTCGCGTTCTTTTATAACATAGTTTTTTAAGTCAGCAAGCTGCCATACCCCTTCCCCGGCCCTGTTAGCATTAACCAGCCTGGTTGCAGTCAAGCCCTCATAAAACCCTGCGTTACCCTTTTCAGCAATCAATTTCAGGGTCTGAGCCAGATCAGCTTGCACAATCAGATGTCCTAATACTGGTACTTCATTATTATGCAGAAAAATTTTCGCTGACTCTTTATATTTTTTTAACACCGGCAAACGGAATCTGGCCATTTTCTGATAATGTTCGGTAACAGAAAAACCTTCTTCAGCCAGTTTAATGGCTGGCTGCAATACCTGTTTCAGCGGCAGGACACCATAGTGTCCGGATAGATGCACCATGGCAGCGACTGTTCCAGGAATTCCAGCTGCCAGGGCACCATCCACAGAACTATTGGCAATATAATGGCCTTGCTGATCCAGATACATATTCCGGTGCGCTTTGCCTGGAGCCATTTCACGACCATCAATCATAATGGTCTTATTTTGTCTCTGATCACGGAGCAGCCAGAACCCGCCACCGCCAAGACCCGAGCTATAGGGTTCAACCACAGCCAAAGCCGCAGTAACGGCAACAGCAGCATCAAAGGCATTACCACCTTGCTGTAAAATTTGCTGTCCTGCCTGTGTTGCCATTGGGTGAGCAGTCGCAATAGCTGCTTTAGGGGGTGTATTAGCATAGACAGGTGTTGATAAGAACCAGACAAGCAGCAGTAATATTCGATACATAACAACCTCAATAATTCAGCTTTACGACTATAGAATGGGCAATGAATAACTATAAATCAACCACGTGGAAATTATCCCGATATTCTTCTGCAAAGGCAAATAGTTTAATATAGAAACGCTCTATGGTGTGGGGCGCTCAAAAAGTAGTGCAGGTTATCCGTGTCAGGAAGTGTGGGTTCGTTATTTCCAAACGACAACAAAAGTGTTTTTAAAGATAAGTGCCATCAGTATATTACCGGCAAAATAAAGCCCCTTAAATAGTTTAATATTTAAGGGGCTTTATTGCTTTAGTAAAATTGCAATGGCGTGTGCTACTTTGCTCTTAGCCTTCACCTGTCAGTTTATTGTATTTTTCCATTAATTGCTCTTTATTTTCCTCGTGTTCAGGATCTTTAGGGATACAATCGACAGGACAAACTTCTACACATTGAGGCTCATCGTAGTGACCGACACACTCGGTGCAGAGAGCAGGATTGATTTCATAAATCTCTTCACCCATGTAAATCGCTTCATTGGGACACTCAGGTTCGCACACATCACAGTTAATACATTCATCAGTGATATATAATGCCATTGACAACCTCCGAAATAAATAATCTAGATAAAAGGGTTATTATTCTGCAAAAGACTTACAGATGTTATGCAAAAAAATCTGTTAAATAACGATAGACCATGGTGCTATAAAAACCAGCATTTTTTTGCAAATCCCCCCGATTACAGGTCGCTATATTAACCTAATTTTTGATCAATTTCAGCTATTACTTGCCTGGGAACAAATTTTGTCACATCCCCGCCCAGACGTGCCACTTCCTTGACCAGGCTGGAAGAAAGATAGGCGTATTGTTCTGCTGTAGTCAAAAAAATGGTTTCAATATCGGGTGACAGATTTCGATTCATGCCAGCAAGTTGGAATTCATATTCAAAATCAGAAACGGCTCTGAGTCCCCGCAGGATGACACTGGCATTGTGAGCGTGAGCAAAATTCACTAATAAATTGTCAAAACCAACCACTGAGACATTCTGATAAGCGCTGAGTGCACTAGCAGCCATTGCCACTCGCTCATCCATATTGAACAGCGGCTGTTTCCCCGTATTGGCCGCCACAGCTAGCGTAATATGATCAAACATCCTCGTCGCCCGTTTAACCAAATCAATATGTCCATTGGTAATGGGATCAAATGTGCCCGGATATACTGCATTTACCATAAATTCGCTCGCAATTGCTCTCAGCCATCGTTAGAGTAGCCGTTTATCAGGATTGTTA
>CBDTVA010000214.1:0-5404 GCA_965363935.1 uncultured Gammaproteobacteria bacterium
AGAGCGGAAGCCACGTCATTTACGGGTTTATCATGTTCTGGGTGCTGGGGGTCGAAAGTTCGAATCTTTCTGTCCCGACCATTTAATAAGCAACTTACATCCCTTTTAAGTAAGTTGTAAATCTAAGAAAAAATCTTCAGGCTAAACTCAGGATAAATGTTTTTCTGGAAGTTAACCTTATTATTCCCAAACACAAATGTGATACTTTTCTGAAAACTTAAATTGCCAGAATCAATATTCATTATAAATTATCACACGCTATTTTATAGAAGTAATACAACCACTCAGCACCACTATCTATCACTCCTTTAATAATCCGGTAAGATCCTAAGCATTCTTAATTTAAGGTTTTTGGGGTGTTATTAATAGTCAAATGAAACTTTTTTGAGTTGATTTGGTCTAAAGCTAAACATTTTTCGTTCTGCCAGCCTGTTTGCGGGCTAATCAGAATTATCCTGACAGGGGAATTTAATTGTATCGAACATGCCGTAACCTGGTTTTATTATACGCTGTATTTTTCAGCCTGTTCATTAGTAAGCAAACCCTTGCTGAGGAGACCGTTAGTAGTGGGAATGTGTTAAAAAAGGTAGTAAAGAGCAACTCCATAAACCAGGGCGGGTTTATATTTGATATACAGAAAGTTGACCCAGCGTTGCTGGCAGCAGATGTGGAAAAACTGAGAGGAGCCTATATTCGACGCCAGCATGAACTTGCGCAACGAGTAGAAAGCAAGAAATTAAATACCGGTGACGCCATTATTACCGTCTTAATTCCGGGTGGCTTGCTCTACGCCGGTTATAGAAAGCAGGAGTTGGAGAAGGCAAAAAGTGTTCTGTTGGCAGTCACAACTGAAATTAAAGAGCTTTCCAATGACCTGATAGCCCTTCAAGGCCAAGATACAACTCACCCACTTATATTGGCAAAGCTGCCTTGACTGGCAATACCTTATTTGGGTAGCTGCGTTTCTCTACACCTCAACCCCAGGTCGAGTAGCCTAAAGGTTGCTCGGCTAGCACTTTAATATCAATAAGATCGTCACCTCTTTGAGTATTAGAGCATCAAAACACCACTAAATTCCCGCCAGTCGGCATGACGTCTGGAATTGTCCTAAGGGCATCCGAAAGATTAATTTGCATTTATCAGTTTTCAATTGCCATTCTATCAAGGCGTGAGGAAGGCGAATAGTCAACTATTTAACTGACGAGCAACGCAGATAGAATGACTAAGTGGAAACTTGGAAATGTGAATTATTTTTTAAGGCTGCCCTAACATAGGGGCATACACTCCTTTTATTGTGGGTTATACTTATGTGGATAAAGATGAAACCTTATGAGAAAATATAAACCATATTTTCCACTATACTTGTCTGTGCGGGACAATCTCACTGAGTTGCCATGATGGTACAAATTGGTGATAGTATGTGTTTTCTTACTTATCCGGTGAACTGCTGACTGAGCCTGGCAGGATATCAAATAAAAAAAATAAATAGATATATGGATGAATTTCAAGCATTTTATCAGTCTCTTAATTTCAGCTCAGAAGATCTGGAATTAACTTTACGCTGTATATTTCAGGTTATTTTACTCGGTTCCTCAGCCGTTTTTTCCGGTTCTGAAACAGCACTCTTCTCTTTAAGTCGCATTGATTTACAAAAATTGCGACATTCCGGTCATAAAGATTCAGAAAGCATTCATGCCATGCTGGATGAACCCAGACGACTGATAATTTCCATCTTATGCGGAAATGAGATTGTCAATATTGCCTCAGCAGTTAATATGACCTCGATTTTGCTATTGCTTTTTGGCGAGGGGAATGTCGGCTGGCTCAATATTCTTGTTATGGTGCCTTTACTGCTGTTAATTGGTGAGGTAACACCCAAGACCATAGCCGTAAACTTTCCGCTTAAATTTGCTTCACGTGTCACAGCGAAAATTCTGCCTCGCTGGATTGTCATTATTACACCTTTGCGTGAAGTGATTCGACTGATTTCTGATTATATTACTACTCTGGTTGTGGGGGATGAAGTGGATCCTAAAAACATCCTCCAGCCGGATGAATTCAGAACTCTGCTGGAAGAGGGCGAAGAAACAGGGATTATAGATGCTACTGAGCGGGTTTTGATTGACAATATTCTCGAAGCTGCAGAAACCGATATTTCCCGAATTATGACACCCGGCCCGCGTATTCGATTTTTGGATGCAGATCTGCCGGTGACAGAATTGATAGAGAAATTTCGTACCCTTCGACACCCCAGACTCCCTATTTATAAAGGGCACTGGGACAATGTGATTGGCTTTATTCACTCTGAAGATATTTTAAAACTGCTCCGGGGTGGTGGCGATCTGGGTAAAGTGACTCTTAGTATGATCCTCAAACCGGCTCACTTTGTGCCACCCACCAAAAAGGTGGATGAGATGTTTGACTATTTTCAAAACCATAATACCCGCGTTGCCATTATTCTGGGAGAATATGGTGAGGTATTGGGGCTGGTCAACATGAAAGATGTTTTGACCTTTATTTTTGGAGAAATTAGCGGGGCAATGGAAGGCTTGGAATACTACAGTGAAGAGGATGAAAACAGCTATGTTGTGCCCGGTGATATGCGCCTGACGGATTTTTATAATTTGACTAATTTTGATATTGATGATTCGGTAATGACGACTATCGGCGGGGTTGCCTTTCGTCTGTTTGATTGCCTGCCACAAATTGATGATGCTATCGAACATGAAGGATATGAGTTTATTGCCAAGGAAGTAAAAGGTTTGCGGATAAGCAAAGTTCTGGTACGAAAAATATCTCATTCTAAAAAAGCACAAACCACTAGTGAAATTGTGGATGAAGAGTCTTCAACCGAGCAGGAGTCTTCAACCGATCAGGAGTCGTCAACCGTTAAAGAGTCTTCAACCGATCAGGAGTCGTCAACCGTTAAAGAGTCTTCAACCGAGCAGGAGTCGTCAACCGTTCAAGAGTCTTCAACCAATCAGGAGCTTTCAACCGTTCAAGAGTCTTCAAGCGATGAAAAATTATCAATTGATAATGCATCTATTGCCTTGAAAGATAATACTTCCACCAGGGAAGCTGAAAAACAGGGTTCATCTGAACTTCATGAAACGGACAGCTCCACTGAAGCACAGCTCAACACCCCAGGGGAGGATAAGAAATGATGGACTGGACTGTTGAGTTATTTATAATCCTTTTTTTTCTAATTCTGAAAGGATTTTTTTCCGGCTCTGAAATTGCCATGGTGAACTCCGATAAGCTCAAGCTTCGTCATCAGGCTAAAATGGGGAATAAGGGTGCCAGGTTAGTATTAAAACTGTTTAAAAAACCGGATGTAATTCTGGGCACCACATTAGTAGGTACAAATATTGCCACAGTCATTATTTCTACCCTGGGAGCACTGGTTTTTATTGAACTGTTTGGTTCGACTGGAGATATTCTCTCCGTTCTGGTGTTATCCCCTGTGTTGCTGATTTTTGGTGAAGTGGTGCCTAAAAGTGTCTTCCAGCAAAAAGCGGATACACTGGTGAGTTTCTTAATTTATATACTGCGTTTTTTCTCTTATCTTTTTTATCCGCTGATTATAATTTTTAGTACGGTTGCCCGCTTTGCCACCAAGATTGTCGGTGGCGGGGAGACGCCACAAACTATGTTCATCACCCGGGAAGAAATTCGGGTGTTACTGGATCTGTCTGAATCAGCCAGTGATCCTTCTACCATCGATCGTAAGCGCATACGGCGTATTATACGTTTTGCCGATACTACGGTGGGTGAAGCGATGATCCCTTTAGCAGATGTGGTTGGTTTTAACGAAGTCCGGGATATGAATGAGGCTATTCGCCTGGTTATTAAACAGGGCTTTAATCGCTTGCCTGTTTATCGTGGTAATATTACCAATGTCCAGGGAATGTTAATGCTCAGTACCTGGGATTTAATGGATCCTGATTTGGAAAATAAAGCCATTGCTGATTATATTACTCCGACACTTTACCTTTCTCCAAAGCAAACTATTGATCTGTCACTGCCACAATTACAGGCCCGTGAAGATCACATGGCGGTTGTTGTTGATGAATATGGTTCTGCCATCGGTATTCTGACTATGGAAGACGTGTTTGAAGAAGTGGTGGGTGAAATTGATGTTGGTTATGACTTTGATGAATACCATCCCAAAGAGCGGGTTTATATTGTTCACGAGAATGAGCAATCTCATGTGATGGGTGGTCGTATGCCTATTTCTGAGGTCAATGATATTTTATATGTAAAATTTCCTGTCGAAGAAGCGCATACCATAGGTGGTCTTATCACTGGACGTTTACGTACCATACCTCAAAAAGGCGATACTATTGAGGAACAGGGTTATCGGCTTACAGTGTTAGAAGCTGATGAGCGTACAGTGATTAAAGTTCGGGTTGAACGTTTATAGCCGGTTTCCTGGTATTCTACTCAGCTTGAAATTAGAGAAAAAACCTGGTTTTTAAAAAATCGGTTAATTTCTTACCTTGCATGTTTTCAGGTAGCAATAGTTGCTATACCTGGAAGTCATGTCATTGCCTCGCATGAGAAATAAGCCAATTTAAGAGCCCGGCTGGTTCTGAGTTTTAACCCCTTCAGCAATAAACCTGCATAATAAATAAACAGTGAAAACAGGCTAAGTATTCTTGATAGAGATTGATATTATCTTTCCAGGATATTATCTTATTTCAAAAAAAAATTGCTATTAAATTAGAGCGAGAATTGATGTTTAAAATACTGCCCGGCATATTGCTAATCCAGTTGGTGACCGCAGGACTGGTTTTTATTGGCATCAAGTGGCTCCATGAGCCTCAGCTTATTATCGTTCTTATCGCTTTTGCAGTTATTTTTGCTGTACTGACCACATTCTGGTTTGGCTCAATTTTTCGCAATATGCATAATTCTACTCAGGCAAAATTACAGGCGAAACATGCAAAAGATCGGGAGAAAATTTTACTCAAGGCAGAGCGTGATAAAGCAAAAGTCACTTCTCAAAGTTACCAACAAGTAGAAAAAGCTACTAAAAGTGCCCATGCCAAAGCTAATTTCAAGGTAGGCGCGGCCTTTGCGGTCGCCTTTGGGGCCGGTGGAATCATGCTCCTCAGTCAACTGATCACTGTAGGTATGATGATATTGGTTGCCTCGGGAAGCGGCTTAGCAGGCTATCTGACCAGAGCAAGACAGGAGCGTCTGTCCCGCAATACTCAACTCCCCCTGTCAAATGTGAAGCCGACCGGCATTAAACCGCCTGGCAGGAAGAAATCTGTTGCAAAAACAACAGACTGAAAGCAGCGGAATAATACGTCCTCGGAAATGAAGTTCAGATATTTAAAGATATGACTTCCAGCTCATCGTATTCTTTCATCACCTCAGAAAACTCGAATAATTCAGT